>JAFYWX010000069.1 GCA_017546445.1 Akkermansia sp.
CAAGTTAAGCCACCGCTCTGTCACCCGCTCCGCGGGCTCTGAAACTTTTTTTAGCCTAGCCGGGGCTGCGAGCGCTGACGCGCTCTTACCCCGGCCTTCTATCTTTCACCCACTTCGTGGGCCCAAAATTCCGCAGGCTTCGCCTGCCCCACAAATCGCCATCTTTAGCGGATAAAGAGGGGGGGCTGGCTTCAGAACGGTGTTGATAATACAGTTAGTCGTGAAATCTTTGGGACACATGTGGCGGGCGAGGGGTTGCGTGCTTTTGTGCTTGTAATGACGTGTGAAAATTGGTAGCATGTGGAAACTATGAAGGTTCTTTCTATTGTTGCATTGATGGCGATGACGGCGGTGGCGCAGGCTGCTGAGGCGTGGGCTCCCGGTGTTTCTCGCGAGGGCGGCTGGGTCGATTTTGATAAGGATGCAGTAAATCAGCCGTATATGGATGATGAGGGTATGTGCTGGGCGGCTGCGGCCAGTAATGTGATCACCTGGTGGGAGGGGCATAATGCCGAGCTGCTCACCTCTACAACTCAGCCCACCCATAATGCCTGGGATGTGTACCGCCTGGTTTATCTGAATATTGGTGGAGTTCCGTCAAATGCTTTTAACTGGTGGATTAATGGTATCTCTACCGATCAATATGGCGTACCTCAGTACGGCTTTGGCTCTGTGATGGATGCTGATGTGTATGATAACACGAAGGAGTTTGATATTCAGTGGTATTTTGATGGAGGCTTCCTCAAGGATGTATATTCCACAGCAGAGAACCCGGTTTTGCTTTCTGTCGGAAATAGCGATTCCTACGCTTTGTGTCGCAGGATTGTGGATGCTATCGAATCCGGTTATGCGCTTGTGCTGTCTGCAAGTTCGCACGCGTTGACTCTCTGGGGGGTGGAATATGAGGAAACGGACAAGGGAACGGTGATTACCAAGGCCTGGGTTACGGATTCAGATGATTATAAGAGCCAACTGGTTGAAAGCTCGGAGTTCAGTGTGAAATCCGGCCCGGATGGCAATGCTGTGGCCATGAAGCTGCCTACTTATGGTGATGGCACTTCATTCGTGTATAGCGCTATCAGCGGCATGCGTACCGACATCATCCCTGAGCCCGCTACAGGCACGCTGAGCTTGCTGGCTCTGGCTGCACTTGCCGCCCGCCGCCGCAGAAAGTAAGACCGTTTTTATTTACCGCGAAAACAAGGAAGTCCGCATCCGGAGGAATGCGGGCTTCTGCTTTATAAAAAGGTTCTGGCGATTATTCGGCCTTCTGCTGAGTCTTGCTGGCACGGCGGGCGAGAACGGCCATGCCGCCTTTGTAGTAGGGGTGCACAAAGTCTACCTTCTCCTGGCGGGCAGGGGTGATGGACATGCAGCCGCCGACGAGGTCTGCCTTGCCTTCCTGCAGGGCGGGCAGCAGTTCAGCAAAGTTCATGAAGATGTATTCCACTTTCATGTTCAGCTCGTAGGCAATGCGGTTGATGACCTCGATATCCATGCCCAGCAGTTCGTTGTAGGCCTGGTAGGCCATGGGCACCTGGGCGGGGTCGGTGGCGTAGCGGATGGTGCCGGCGCTGCCGTCGTAGTTCTCTTTGTGCGTCCACTCGGTGATGTGGCGGTTCTGGTCGATGGATTGGCACCATTTCTCCTTGAACTGCTCCAGTTCTCCGCTCTGCTCCAGCTGCTGGATGACGGCGCTGATGCGGGCATTCAGCGGGTCTGCCTTGCGGGTGGCAAAGGAGTAGTTGTCATCCGCGTAGGTGAAGGCCACGTAGAGCTCCTCCGGGTAATAAGCAGCCCAGAGCTGGGCAATGGGTTCGTCTTCCAGCACGGCGTCAATTTTGCGCTCGCGCAGGGCCTGCACCATGACTCGGGTGTAGGTGTAGGGCTTGTATTCGAGAATCCCCGGCTGCAGGGGCTCCAGGATGCTCTGGAACATGCTTCCGGCCAGGACGGCGGTCCTCTTCCCGGCAAGGTCGGCAAGGGTGTGAATTTCCGCCTCCTGCGGCTTGTCTGTGGAATCGCAGCAACTGGTCAGTCCGGAGAACGCGGCAAGACCTAACAGAAGAGATGAGAGAATTGATTTGATGTTGGACATGGATATTTTGTGTTGAGAGAATAACAAAAACCTTTACCTGCCCATTCTAATGAGCCGCGCCGGATAAGTCAAACGGAAATTATGTAATCTATTGAGTTGGGTAATAATTTTGTGAGGGGTATTTATAAAATGGCGATTTGACGGGGGCTCAAATCTTTCGGAGCACGGGACTTCAGTCCCGAAAACTCAAGCGATGAGGGACTAAAGTCCCTTGCTCCGACAAAAACAGTTGCTCGCCAAACTCTCATTTGTCGGGCTGCTTTGACTTAATAGAAGTGCTCAAATGACAATGTACCATTGACCTTCGTACCTTGTACATCTCTATATCTCCGGAATCCTGGCTCTGTCGGTTTTCCTGTGTGACAAATTCGCCACATGGCATGTGGCGGAGAGTTCACATTAGAAAGCGTGCGGGGGCGGGGTGGTGTGTGGTAGAGTGGGGACATATGAATGAAATGTATATCGCGATATTGGGCATACTGCTCTTGCTGGCGGTGTTTGACCTGGTGGTGGGCGTGTCGAACGATGCGGCCAACTTCCTGAACTCAGCTGTGGGCTGCAATGCGGCGCGCCGTGGTGTGGTGCTGGCTGTGGCGGCGGCGGGTATTGTGCTGGGCGCATCGCTTTCCGGCGGGATGATGGAGATTGCCCGCAGCGGCGTGTTTGTGCCGGCGCAGTTCAGTTTTCACGGGGTGATGATTCTGTTCCTGGCCGTGATGCTGACTGATGTGATTCTGCTGGATTTGTTCAATACCTTTGGTCTGCCGACCTCGACCACGGTGTCGCTGGTGTTCGAATTGCTGGGCGCGGCGGTGGCTGTGGCGCTGTTCACCATGTATGAGGGTGGGGCAGATGCGGCGCAGAGCCTGGGGGCATATATCAACAGCTCCAAAGCGCTCACCATTATCTCCGGTATCTTCTGCTCGGTGGCGGTGGCCTTTACCTGCGGTTGCGTGGTGATGTGGTTCTCCCGCCTGCTGTTCAGTTTCCGCTACCAGCGGGCATATAAGTATATCGGTTCGCTGTGGTGTGCGGTCTCGCTCACGGCCATCAGCTACTTTGCCGTGTTCAAGGGGCTGAAGCACAGCTCGGTGGTGACACCGGAGATGATGGCCTGGCTGAACAACAATATCGGCCTGGTGGTGCTGGGTACACTGGGTGTGTGGTTCGTGGTGTCCTTTATCCTGCAGTATGTGCTGCGCGTGAACACTCTTCGCATCACAGTGCTGGCAGGTACCTGCGCGCTTGCTCTGGCCTTTGCGGGTAATGACCTCGTGAACTTCATCGGCGTGTTTATGGCTGCTGAATCCTCGTACCACATTGCGAGCGCTCACGTGGCCGCTGGTGGCTCTCTGGAGGGGCTGCGCATGGGTTCCCTGGCGGAGCCGGTGCAGGCGAATCTGGGCTATCTGCTGGCCGCTGGTGGCGTGATGGTGCTGGCGCTCGTGTTCTCTAAAAAGGCGCGCACGGTGACGGAGACAGAAGTGAAGCTGGCCCGCAGCAGCGGGGTGAGCAAGGAGCGTTTCGGTTCCTGTCTGCCCGCCCGTGCGGCAGTGCGCTGGGCGCTGAATGCGTCCCGCTTCATCACTCGTATCACACCGGAGCCCGTGGCCCGTTTTGTGAGCCGCCGCTTCCAGCCGCTGGAGCTGAGCGAGGACGATGGCTCCGCCTTTGATATGGTGCGCGCCTCGGTGAATCTGACGGTTTCTGCGCTGCTTATCTCTCTGGCAACCTCGCTGAAGCTGCCGCTCTCCACCACGTATGTGACCTTCATGGTGGCCATGGGTTCATCCCTGGCAGACCGTGCCTGGGGGCGCGACAGCGCGGTGTACCGCATCACGGGTGTGATGGTGGTTATCGGCGGTTGGTTCACCACGGGGCTGCTGGCCTTCCTGGCTGCCAGTATCACGGCTTCTGTGATGATGTTCGGCGGCATGTGGGGTGTGGTTGCCATGCTTCTGGTGGCCGGTGGTATTCTGGTCAAATCGGCCTACATGCACCGTCGTAAGACTGCCGAATCTCTGCCGGAGCTTAATCTGGATTCTCCTGCCGTGATGCGTGAGCTTGGAGAGGCCTCTGTGGACCGTCTGGGCCGTGCCTATGGTATTTACCGCGCGACGGTGAAAGCCCTGCTTGCGGAGGATTACAGCGCGCTGAAGCGCCTGCGCAAGAAAGCCCGTGAGCTGAACCGCACGCTGGAGGCGGTGCAGGAAGATCAGATTCTCCCCTGTCTGCAGACTCTGCCGGCCCGCCTGTATGACCGTGGTCAGCTGGCCCTGCGTCTGCATGAGAATGGTCTGCACGTGGCCGAATGCCTGCTCACGGTGGTGAAGGCCGCCTACAAGCACATTGATAACAACCACGTGGGCCTGACGGCGGAGCAGGGGCGTGACCTCCTTTCCATGAGTGACCGTATCTCGGCCTGCTTCCCCGGGCTTTCGCTCAAACTGCAGAGCGACGGTGGCGCCGGTATCGAAGCCATGATGGCGCAGTCCGGCGACCTCAAACTGGAATTTGCTCAGTGCATCCGCGAGCATCTCATCCGCGCTGAGGAGGATGTGGTGGACATGCGCAATGGTATCCTGTACCTGAATCTGCTGAACGAGACTCGCGCCATGGTGCGCCACTCTTTCGCCCTCCTGCAGGACCAGGCTGAACTCTTCCGTTCGCATATGTGAGTCTCTATGCCGAATGCGTGAGGCCCCGGTCAGGTTTTCCTGGCCGGGGCTGATTGTTGCCTGAAACTGGCATGCTGAGAATTACGGTAAACGATTTTTTGCCAATTATATTGGTTTTGAGCAAAATTCTGCCAAAAAGTTCGGAAATGTGAATTTTGCCTTATTTTTCTAAAAAAATGCAAAACCTAGAAAGAGAACGGAAAACGAAGAAAAATGGGCCGAAAAAGGCCAAAATGGCGGGCGTGGAGCTCATGCCCTGTGCCTATGGTAGCACAATTTTGGCTTTATTCAGGAGATTTTGAGCTGTATAGCTTCTTTTGGGTGTTTATGCACCTTTGTGGTGCGATATGGCTGTTTTGTGCAGAAAACTCATAAAAAAATAGCATTTATAGACATATTAAAAACTGCAGACTGAATAAGAAAAGTATTGAGAAATACAGATATAAAACGTGTGTTTTTGATGAGTTTTCAAATTTTGTTCAGAAAAACAGGAAAGTAACGCTAAAAGCAACATAGCAAGAAGAGCTAGCAACTTGTAAAAATAGGGTGTAAGTATATACGATAAAACGCCAGAAAACGACAGGAAAAAGATATCTATGCTAAGTGAAGATAATAATAGTGTTTAACGCAGGTAGACGGTGTAATAAAATATATGAGAAATAGGCAAAATGCTCTGAAATTTGATGAAATCGTGCTCTGTGGTTGGACTCAGGTTGTGTGAAGCGAGGTCGGGAATGGAGGATGGTGATATTCGGGAATAATGGTAGAATTCGGGGTGTGCTCTGCTTCTTAAGTATTGAATAAGAGTCTGGAAAATGGCGAAAGGAAACGGTATCATGCTACCTTGAAAATAGGGTAAAACGGGGTAAAAACAGGCCTGATTGGGCTGTTTTGGTGAGGTTTTTCCCTGGGGATGAGGAGGTGGAAACTGGGTGAAAACGGCCTTAAATGGGTGTTTATGCACCACTTTGCAGAATAGCGTTTTCACGGTGGGGAAAATTATCTTGTTTTCCGCCTTTATGGTGCTAAAATGGCGGCATGGTATACCGATTAGCCAGACCGGAACGGAAGAGCAATGGGTGGTTTCTGGGGTACGTAGTGGTGCGTCAGGGGCTCGTTATGCTGATTATTTATGCTCTGCTCTGGCTGCTGATTCCGCTGGATTGGGATATTTTAGCGGCGGCTTTTCTGGTGACACTCGTGCTGGTGACCTGCCAGAACCGGGTGCTGATTCGCCGCCATGAGCGCCGTTTTGAGATGCTGGGAACCCAGTTTGTGACCCTGACGGAGGCAGGAATTCTGGTGGAGGGAGAGAGCACCGGGATGCGTTGTTTTGTGCCGTGGGAGCGCATCCGGCGCGCCTGGCTGCACCATGATATGCTGATGGTGCAGCAGACGAATGGGCTGTTTCACCTGCTGCCCACGGAGTCTCTGCGGCGGGAACAGGCAGAGGAAATGCTGGCCTGTGTGAGGGCTCACGCCGGGAAAAAACAGGCCCCTTTCATAGCCCCGCCTGCCGGGCTTCTTTCCGAAACCCCGTCCCGGGTGATGGCCTCTCCGGCACAGTGGCGGGAGTATGTGAACTTCATTATGGGGGCGGCCATGCCCGGCAGAATGGTGGCGGGATACGTAGGTGTCTTTGCGATTGGCCTGGGATGCGGTCTAATCTGGGTATGGGAGCTGTATGCCCTGCTGCTGCCCTTGCTTGTCGTCGCTGTTGTGCTTATCGTCATGGTAGCGAATCCCGGGCTGTTTGCACGGGCGATGTGGAAGACTCCCACGCCGGGGTATGTGCATGTGAGCCGGGATGCTGTGCTGGTGCAGTCGGACAACGGGGCCTGGGCTGTGCTGCCCGTTGGGCAGATTGAGTCGGCTGTGCAGCTGCGCCACGGCATTGTTTACCGTACCCGGATACACACCTTCGTGCTGGCGGATTCAACTCTCGAGCCTTCGCCGTATCTGCCCTTGCCGCGCAAGGTGAGCAGGCGTCCGCTTCTGGCGTTGCTCCTGGTTCTGGTGTTGCCGCTCGTGTCGCTGGTATCCCTGAGCATGCTTCAGCCCGATCCCTACGAGGAGGCGGTGGAGCGAGGCGAGCAACTGCAGATGTATGTGGAGGAGCTGCTGCCCCCGCTGGAATACCCCGGGCACATCATCTATTGTGCCTACTATGCCGATGCTCAAATTCTGAGCATTGATTGGGAGGAAGACCTGGAGGTTTATCTTCACCTCTCGCCGGAGTATGAAGAAGGGCAGTCCGAAGACTGCCCTGAGGAAGAGGAGTGATGCCCGGCATCAGAATCGTGCGCCGATGCCTAGCTGCAGTACGGGGTACACGCAGAGGTCGTCCGCAATCTTGAAGAAATCACGTCCTTCCTTGCGGATGGATTCCTCCAGCACGGAATTGGTGACCGGCTTCATCTGATCGGTGTTGGTGTCCCGGTAGTTCAGGTTGCCGGAGCTGCCTACCGTCAGATTGCCGTTGCCCATGAAGTTGATGCCGAGGTCGAGGCTGTAGTAGAAGGTGGAGCTGCCCAGCAGGGAATCCTGGTAGCCGATGCCGATGTAGGGCTGGGCGTGGTTCCAGCTGTGCTTGCCGTAGATTTCGGCCTGTTCGCTTCCGGAGACGGCGTATTCGATACCGCCAAAATAGGTGTTGGCCGCCATGCCGGGTTCCCGGTAGATGCGGGAGCGGCATCGCATTTTGTTCTCGCTGAAATTAAGACCGGCGGAGATGTAGAAATTTCCCTCGCCGGGGAAGATATCGACCAGAATTCCCACGTTGTTGCCGTACAGTTTCAGCTGTGTATCGGAGCCACTCCAGTTTTCGTTGGCGGAATAGCTCAGCATCGCGCCGCGAAGGCGCAACCGCACACTCGGGTTGATGTTGTACCCCAGGCTGATACCCGCACCCTGTGTGCCGGCATTGATGTCGAAACTGGTGGCAGGTGCCTCCGCTGCCAGAACCGGCAGCATGCAGAGCGTGGATAAAAGGAGAGACCGTCTCATATGTAGTGTACAATCTAACAAATGCCCCGACCTTCTGTCAATGGCCCATTTGAGTATGGCTGAGAAAAACCTCACGTGTCCCAAAGAATGCTGCGCCAAATTGGAGTTTGGCGAGCAGGCGAAGCTCGTCGTTGCTGCGGTGTAAACGCAGCAATTTAGACCACTTTCAAGTGGATTTAGATGCCTCGTAAGAGGCAATTTCATCTGCCAAAGGCAGATTTCGATGCAGCTCATCAAGAGCTGCAATGCAGGTGAAATAAG
>JAFYWX010000024.1 GCA_017546445.1 Akkermansia sp.
ACCCAGAGCATCTGCGTGACGGTGAGGGGCAGCTCGCAGCCAATGAAGGGACCCATGGCGGCAATACCGCAGGCTGCCACGTTTACCGTGAGCTGGAAGACGATGAACTTCTGAATGTTGCGGTAGAGTGAGCGACCCCACTTGATGGCGCGGATGATGGAGGCGAAGGAGTCATCCAGCAGGATGATATCGGAGGCTTCCTTGGCCACGGAGGTGCCGGTGATGCCCATGGAAAGGCCCACATCGGCGTGGTTCAGGGCGGGGGCGTCATTTGTGCCGTCGCCGGTCACGGCGACCACGTGGCCCTTCTCCTGCAGGGCGTTCACCAGGCGCAGCTTGTCCATGGGCTTGGCGCGGGAAAGCACGCGGAGGTCGTTCACGCCGTCCAGCAGCTGCTGGTCGGTAAGCTGGCCGAACTGGTCGCCGGTGAGCACGGCACCCTGGGGCAGTTCGCCCTCCGGCAGCAGGCCGATTTCGCGGCCAATCTGGCAGGCGGTTTCGAAGTTATCGCCGGTCACAATCTTGATACCCACGCCAGCCTTGTGGCAGGAAGCCACGGCGGCAGGAACATCCGGGCGCACGGGGTCCTGAATGACGAAGCAGCCGAGCCAGGTGAGGCCGGTGCAGGCATCCTTCACGCCCTCGGCGGTATCAGCAGAGCCTTCCTTATATGCCAGACCAAGCACGCGCATGGCCTTGCGCTGGGCGGTGCGGATGATGGTGAGCACTTCCTCGCGGGCGGCATCAGTAAGCTCACCGGCATAGGCGGTGGAGCACTTGGAGAGCACCACCTCGGGGGCGCCCTTCATGAAAATGACATCCTTGCCAAGTACGGCGGATTTACCGCAGGTGGCCATGAACTTGTTCTGCGTGTGGAAGGGCAGCTGGGCAATGGTGCTGAACTTGCTGCGGGCATCGGCATAGGATACGCCCTTGTCGTTCAGGAACATGAGCATGGCACCTTCCGTCACGTTGCCGAGCACCTTGCCGGCTTCATCGAGGTCGGCGGTGGAGTTGGCGGCCACGGCCTCTGTGAGCAGGGGGAAGATGGGGGCGGCGGTGCCCTGTTCATTCACGCCCGGGAAATTGGCCTCGCGCACGGTCATGAGGTTCATGGTGAGGGTGCCGGTCTTGTCGGAGCAGACCACAGTGGCAGCACCGATGGTTTCGCAGGCATCCATTTCGCGCACCAGGTTGTTCTGTTTGGCCATCTTGCGCATGCTGTAGGCCAGGCTGAGCGTCACACTCATGGGCAGGCCTTCCGGCACAGATACCACGATGAGCGTGATGGCAATCATGAAGTAGGTCAGAATCTTATCTGCCGCGGCCTGGGGCATCCAGGTGGCAGGTTCGGTGGAAAGAATATCGCAGCCGATGAGGGTGCCCAGACCCAGTCCGAAGAGGACGGCGCCGGTGATGATGCATTTGAGCCAGGGGCGGAAGCCTTCTTCCTTCACCCAGGCGGGGGAGGGGATGCGCACCTTGGCGTAGCCCAGCAGGTCACGCAGCACGGGGTACCAGATTTTGAGCGTGGCGGCAGCAATGCCGGCAATGAGCACGCCAAAGAAGTACCACTGCGGGCAGGTCAGCACAAACTTGCCCAGCAGGGCATCATGCGCCACCAGGGATACGAAGAGGAGCAGGGCGATGGAGGTGCCCACCACGTTGATGGCCTGGGAAAGGCTTTCCAGTTGCAGGTTCAGCGGAGATTTGGCGCCGGTTTCCTTGGTGGCGGCTTCGGCTACCTTGCCGATTTCGGTCTTATCACCCACCTTGGTTACGCAGATGATGCCGTGGCCATCGGTCACGAGGGTGCTGCGCAGCACCACGTTGCGCGGGTAGGCTCCGGGCAGGGTTTCCTCGCCCTCGGAGGGAACCTTGAGCACGGGCTCGGACTCACCGGTGAGGGAGGACTGGTTGACGCGCAGGGAAGAGGCCTCGAGCACCACGCCGTCGGCGGGAACTTCAACACCTGTTTCCAGGGTGACGATATCGCCCACCACCAGCTCATTCTTGGGCACCATGGTGTGCTTGCCGTCGCGCAGCACGCGCACGGGGGTCACGTCATTCACCTTGTTCAGGATATCGAACTCCTTGTTGGCGCGGTATTCGTTCACAAAGCCCACCGTGGTAGCCAGGAGTACGGCGCACATGATGCCGATACTTTCGATGGGGCTGTGCTCGCCGGGGGAAAGAAGCACGGGGATGAAGGAAATGACCGCAGCGGCAATGAGGATGACGATGAGCGGGTCGGCAAACTTGCGGGCCAGCTCCACCCACCACGGGTCGCGGCTGGGCGGGGTCATTTCGTTGCTGCCATGGGTCTTGCGGCTTTCCTCTACCTGGGCAGAGGTGAGACCGGTGTGGATATCGGTATGTGTCTTCATAAGATTGGGGTAGGGCATTATAGGGTCATAATATATAAAAAGCAAGCATTAAGAAGCAAAAAAAGAATGCCGCAGAGGGGGGCTCTGCGGCATTCGGAATGGAATGGATAAGCGGCTTACTTGATGTCGTCCGCATCACCGAAGGAGATGCCGATTTCACGGGCGGCTTCGATGAGCTGGCTCTTGCTGTCCACCAGGTGCAGGGTGCGCACGGCCTCCTCGATGGGCATGGACACCATGTCGGTGCGGTGCAGAGCCACCGTTTCGCCGAACTTGCCCTGCTCGATGAGGTCGATTGCCTTGGCACCGCAGCGTACGCCGAGCACGCGGTCGAAGGGAATCGGGGAACCGCCGCGCTGGGTGTGGCCCAGCACGCAGTAGCGGGTCTCGATACCGGTGATGGTTTCCAGCTTGGTGGAAAGGAAAGCGGCGATACCGCCAAGGCGAACCTCGCCCTTCGTTTCCTCATCCAGCGTAAGGAGCTTGCCGCCAATGGTGGCGCCTTCGCTTACTACCACGATGATTTCACGCTGGCCAAGAGCCTTGGTGAGCTCCACCTTGCGAACCACGTCCTCCAGGGTGAAGGGAATCTCGGGGATGAGAATCACGTCTGCACCGCCGGAGATACCGCCGTACAGGGCAATCCAGCCGGCGTGGCGGCCCATCACTTCCACCACCATCATGCGCTGGTGGGAGAAAGCGGTGGTGCGCAGGCGGTCGAGCTGCTTACTTACCACGGAAACTGCTGTCCAGAAGCCGAAGGTGTAGTCTGTGGCACCCAGGTCGTTGTCGATGGTCTTGGGCACGCCTACGATGGGCAGGCCAATCTGGCGGAGCTCCTGACCAATGGTCTGGGAACCGTCGCCACCCACCACGATGAGGGCGGAGAGACCAAGGCGGTCCACAGTGGCCTTGCTGCGTTCCAGAACTTCCTCGGCAATCTGCATGCGGCCACCCACACCGCTCTTCACGGTGAAGTTGCCCTTGTTCACCGTGCCGAGAATGGTGCCGCCGGTGGAGCGGATGTTGAGGCAGTTTTCGGGCGTGAGGATGCGCCAGCGCTCGTTATCGGGCGTGGAGAGCAGTCCCTCGAAGCCATCATAGAAGCCGTAAACCGTCCAGCCACGGGCGGAAGCAGCCGCCACGGCGCCTTCAATCACGGCGTTGAGACCGGGGCAGTCGCCACCGGCGTTAAGAATACCTACGTTCATGATGTTTAATTGGGAAGTATAATGAATTTGGTTCTATCCTGATAATCGTTAGAGGGCAGCCAGGCATCCCAGGCGTTCCAGCCATCGCGCAGGAAACGGGCTGCTTCCTGGTAGCGGGAGTTGGAGGAGGGCATGCCGAGCATGACAATGAGCAGACGCTGCGGGAATGTGGCCTCTTTGCCGGTGGCGGGGTTCACTCGCTTTACCGAAGCACGGCGGGCGGTTACCATGAGGCAGCTGCCTGCGCTGCGTGACTGGCCCACCTTGAGACCGTCCACATGGCCGGAACCGCTGAGCAACTTGTTGTTGTTGCGAATGGTCTGGCGGCGGTTACCGTAGGGTGAATGCACGGTGACGATGCAGCCTGTCTGGGCGGTGATGGCCAGCAGGTTGGTATCGTTGATGGCGTACATACCCAGCAGAGCCATATCGCGGGCAGAGGACTGGGTGATGACGGCGCCATTCGTACCCTTGAATACGGTGGAGGTCATGCCCAGCCGGCGGGCGAGATTATTCATCTGGGCGATGAAGGCACCCTCCGGGTTGCTGCTGCTCAGCACACTGCCGCAGGCGTGTGCCAGGGTGGATGCACAGGCGCTGTCATCCCACATCAGTGCGGAATAGAGGGCATCGCGCACGGAGATGCTGTCTCCCGCGCGCAGCCGGAGCAGGTTCGTGCGCTGCCATACCACAGCCTGAGCCGGTACGGTAATCAGCCGGTTCATATCAACATTGTGCGCCCGCACCCAGTCCATCACCACCACGGCTGTGGCCAGATTGGTCAGCATGCCGATGGGGCGTTTCAGGTTGGAGTTGGATGAATAGAGCACACGGCCGGAATTGACCTCCAGCGTCACATAGCTGGGGGTGGTCTGTTCCGGGGTGATGATTTGCTGGTAGCTGCAGGAGGTGAAAACCCCGCATACCGCGGCCCCTAACGTACAGAGATATGTGAGGGCTTTATTCATTTCTTGGATTTGCAGCACTTGCGGGCCGGCTTTTCTGCCGGGGTGGCAGCCTGAATGCGGTCGCTGTGCATTTCTTCCGGTGTGCGGTCACCGAAGATGATGCCGAGGTCGCGGGCTGTGCTGATAATCTGGCTGTCCGGGCTTACGAAACGGTGGTGAGCCACGGCTTCTTCAATCGGCACATTGTCGATGTTGAGACCATTGAGCACCACGGTCTTACCGAAGTCCTTCTTCTCGATGAGCTTCACGGCCTCTACGCCGAAACGGACGCCGAGGATGCGGTCGAAGGCACAGGGAGAACCACCACGCTGGGTGTGACCCAGCACGCAGTAGCGGGTTTCGATACCGGTGCGGTCCTGCAGGATGTGGGAAAGTTTGTTGCCGATGCCGCCCAGGCGTTCATCGCCATTGTCCTTGTTGTGCACGGTGACCAGCTGGCCGTTCAGGCGGGAGCCTTCTGCCACCACCACGATGATTTCGCGCTGGCCGGTGGCCTTGCGGGCCTTGACGCACTCAATAACCTTGTCGAGATCGTACTCGATTTCAGGAATCAGCACCACGTCTGCAGCAGCGGCAATGCCGCCGTACAGGGCAATCCAGCCGGACATATCACCCATCACCTCAATCACCATCATGCGCTGGTGTGCATTGGCAGTGGTGCGGATGCGGTCGATGGATTCCGTAACCACGGTCACAGCGCTGTGGAAACCGAAGGTGTAGTCGGAGTCGGAGCAGAGGTCGTTGTTGATGGTCTTGGGAATGGAAATTACGGGCAGACCTTCCTCGGAAAGGAGCTTGGCCGTGCGGGCAGAGCCGCTGCCGCCGATAACGGCAAGTGCTTCCAGACCAAGGGCGTTGATGGTCTTCTTGGCCTTGGCCATCACCTCGCGGTCCACCTGGCGGCGGCCCACCTTGTTGGTGACTACCTTGAAGTTGCCGGTGCTGGTGGTGCCGAGAATGGTACCGCCATAAGCGCGGATTTTATGAGCCTTGCTGGGGGTCAGTGTTTCATAACGGCGGCCCCCTGCGATGGGCAGGAGGCCTTCAAAACCGTCATGGAAACCGATAACTCGCCAACCACGGCGATAGGCTGCAGAAACGTAGCCTTCAATCACCGCATTGATACCGGGGCAGTCGCCGCCGGAGTTGAGAATACCGATAATCATGTTTTGTTATGTGTAATTTAAGCTTGGGTAAGCGGTGCGGGGATGGCACCGAAATAGTGGGCGCAGCACCACAGGGCACGCGGGTGGTGGAAGAAGGACTTCCACATGGAGCCCTTGAGACCGTTGGTGGTGGTGCCGTCCTGGTTGCAGTAGCCGAACCACTCGCCGTGTTCCTTATCCTGCAGGTGCTCGAAGGACCAGTCATGAATGCGCTGGTGCCACTCGGCGTACTTCTCGTCACCCGTCATCACATAGGCAAGGCAGGTGCCGATAAGGGCCTCATCATGCGGCCACCAGAACTTCATGTTGTGCCAGTATTCCTGAATCGGCTTGTTGTATACGTCGGTGTAGTAGAGCAGGCCGCCGTACTTCTTGTCCCAGCCGCGTTCCAGAGCCCAGTCAATCATCTTGCAGCCGATTTCGATGAGCTTCTTGTCGCCACCGCGGTAGCGGGCTTCCTCGAGCACGAACCAGCCGCCTTCGATATCGTGGCCGGGGTTGAGCACGCGCTCGTCAAAGTGGTCGATGACGGAGCCATCGGGGGCCACGTTCTCGAGCACGGCCTTGATATCCTCGTGCAGGAAGAGTCGCTGCAGGTCATCGATGCAGCGGTCAATCCAGCCGGTGTAGAAACCGTCTGCATCGCCGAGGTAGCGGCGAAGTTCCTGAGCGGTGACAATCATAATCATGCGGCAGCCCAGGTTTTCGCCGGGGCGGTTGCCGGTGCTCTTAGGTGCCATTTTGCCGGGGGTGAAGTTGATATCGGCGTAGATGTCGAACCAGTGGCGGGCGCGCTCTGCGCTCTTAGCCTCGCCGGTGGCGCCGTAGTGGGCAGCCCAGGCAATGGCCGCGAAGCATTCGCTGTAGGCGTAGCGGCGCTTGCGGATGGGGGTGCCGTCAGCCGTCATGTGGAAATACATGCGGCCATCTGCCGGGTCCACGCATTTTTCCTCAAGGAACTTGAGGGCGCTTTCGGCATACTGCATCCATTCCGGGCGCTTTTCGATGCTGTTGTAGCAGGTGAGGAGCATCCAGGCCATGCGGCCCTGTGCCCATACGTTCTTGTCGGTGTCTACCAGTGTGCCGTCAGCCGCGCAGCAATGGTAGAGACCCCCGTTCACTGTATCCAGTGAACGGGGAAACCAGAACGGCTCTACCTCATTGAGCAGCTTGTCTTTGTAGAACTCGCCAAGTGCTTTGGTGTCCATGATGAGGCAGATGTTGAAGCTTTACTTGTAGATAGCCCAATCGTAGAAGCCGATGGCCTTGAGCTCGCTCTTGAGCGCGTCGAGGGTGGCCTTGTCCTGCTTGCCCATGGGAAGGCGGGCCGGGCCGAAGTCAACACCAGTCCATTCGCTCATGAGGTACTTGCAGCAGCCCATGTAGCCCTTGCCGGCGATGATGTTGATCATGGTGACGGAGAGCTGCTGGAGGCGGCGGGCTTCAGCCAGGTCGCCAGCGTCCACGGCCTTCATGATGTCATCATACAGCTTGGGAGCATAGTTGAAGGAAGAGCCTACACCGCCCTTGGCGCCAGTGGCATAAGCGCCGAGGAACCATTCGTCCACACCCCAGGGGATGTCGTACTTGCCGCCGTCGTAGTTCAGGGCGTCCATGTACAGAGCCAGGTCGGGGTTGGTGAACTTCACACCCACGAAGTTCGGAATCTTCTTGGCGCAGGCCTCAATCATCTTGCAGGGGTTGAAGCCCACGTGGGTAAGCACGGGAATGTCGTAGAAGTAGAAGGGCAGCTCGGGGGCGCCGGAAGCGGCCACGGCAAGGCTGTCCACAAGCAGGTCGATGCTGCCCGGCTTGAAGTAGCAGGGGGAGTTGCTGGCGGTACCGGTAGCACCACATTCAGCAGCGTAGGCGGCGAGCTCACGGCCGTCGTATACGCAGTTGCCACCGGTGTGCACGATGACGTCGATGCCGTACTTCTTGCCGGCTTCGCCCCAGGCAGCCATGTTTTCCTTGCGTTCGGTAAGCTGCATGTGAGCGGATTCACCGGTGGAACCAGTGATGAAAACGGACTTGATGCCCTGGCTGGCCAGGAACTTGGCCTGAGCGTCCACTGCATTGGGGTTGCAGGAGCCATCGGCGTTCATCGGGGTGTGCGTAGCAGCGCAGAGACCGTGGATTTTGAATGTGGTTTCCATATTCGTAGTATGTGTTTTGTTTATGAGAAATGACAGGGGAATAAAAAAATGCCCTGTGCTAGTTTTAACGCAAAGGGCAGTGTATTTCAAGGATAATCTTCGCAGGGTCGGGAATTATGTTCACTTTTTGGCTTTCATCCGGCGGAATCTCAGTTGCAGCTCATTTTCCGGCCTGTTCCGGGCCCGGTTTTTCTGGCGGATGAGTTCCTGCGCCTGAGCCGGCAGTTTATCGATGATGTGGAAATCGACCACGGCGTGGTCATCGTCCTCGAATGTGAGGCTGACGAGCCATTTTTCCTCATTTCGGGAGACCTCGATGGAGTAGGGCTCATTTTCGTCCTGCAGCCAGGTGTACTGGTAGGTGCCTTTGTAGTTGCTGCCCTGCCAGCGGGCGGTGCAGTCGGTCACCTCGACCAGGCCGAGCTTGTTGACCTCCTGCCATTCACCCTGAACCAGTTGGCGCGGGTCTTTGAACCACTCTGGCAGCAGCAGGGCAGCGCAGGCAAGCAGGGTGAGAAGAATCAGGAGCAGAAGAAGGCGTGTGCGGGTCATGGTTGCCATCATGCTAGCATATTCTGCCCGTTTTGCAATCATTGAATGCGGGGGAATGTCTTTTCCTGCATGAAGGAACTGGTATTGCTGAGACATGGGGAATCACAATGGAATGCAGAGAACCGCTTTACCGGGTGGGTGGATGTTCCTTTGTCTGTACGTGGGCGCCGGGAGGCGGAGCTGGCCGGGCAGCGCTTGAAGGAAAGCGGGTTCCGCTGCGGTGCTGCCTGTTCTTCTGTGCTGATGCGGGCCATTCATACCCTCAATATCGTGCTGGCCGGGCTGGACTGCGCCTGGGTGCCGCTGCATAAGGATTGGCGGCTCAATGAAAAGCATTATGGCGTGCTTCAGGGGCGCAACAAGCGGGAGGTGGAGCAGGAAATGGGGGCGGACCTGGTGTGGCGCTGGCGGCGTGCCTATGATTGCCCACCGCCGCCCATGGCTCCGGCCGAGGCGGAGCGGCAGGCCGCGGAGCCCCGGTACGCCGGGCTGCCTGCAGGTGCCTTGCCGCTTACCGAATCTCTGGTGGATACGCACCGCCGTGTGCGGTCATGCTGGGAGGCGGAACTGCGTCCCCGCCTGTACGCAGCAGGTTCTCTGCTGGTGGTGGCTCATGGGAACAGCCTGCGGGCTCTGGTGATGCATCTGCGCGGTATGTCGCCCGCAGAAGTGGAGCAGCTGGAGATAGCGACCTGCCAGCCGCTCCGCCTCGCGTTTGATGATGACATGCAGCTGTTATCATAGGGGAGGAACACCCTTGCAGCTGGAACCATGTGCCGACCGGTCGGGCTTGATTGACGCTGGCCTGCCATCGTGCCATGCTGCGCAGCATGGCAATACGAATGAAAGAGTGGGGCCTGCTGGCTTACCCCCGCCAGACAGTGCATCTGCCGCTCAATTCACTGAATGACTGGGGGCGAACAGGCCGTGCTCTGGGCCAGGGCGTGCAGGAAGCGGGGCATGGGCTTGCGGAGCTGGTGCCGGACATTGCCAGAGTGGCCCGGGCCGGGCAGCAGGCAGATGCCGCCGCTATGCTGCACGAGATTGGAGTGGAGACCACGGAAGAGCTGCTGGAGCTGCCGGTGCGGGATTGGGATTACTGCTGGGAGCAGAGTTTTCAGCCCCGCGTGCAGCAGGTCTTGTCTCAGTTCAGCGGTGCGGAACGTGAGCAGGTCAGGCTCATGAGCGAGACTCTTGGTCAGCGCTTTTCGCTGGAAGGGCGCCGGCGTATGGAATTGCAGAGAATCCGGCATGCTCGCGACCAATGGCAGGAACAGGTGGATTCTGCCGTGCGGCAGGGAGATGAGGAGAGCGCCCTCCGCTGGCTGGAGCAGGGACGTGAGGTTTTTGTGCCGGAGCCGGAAATGCCCCGGGAGTTGAATTCGGTGAAGAACCGGAGCCTGCAGGCTGCCTGGCAGCAGCAGTTGCAGCAGGAGCCCTATGCCGCCCTGCAGGCCTGGCAATCCGCTGATTCCCGGAAACCGGATGATGAATCGCTTCTGCAGAGTCTGGAGGGAGATATGGAAAATGCCCGGCATCATTTGTACCGCAATCTGGCCCGGCAGCTGGCGGCGGATGTGGAGCAGGGGCGCGAGCCGGATGCCGCTCAGCTGGAGCGCGCTGCTGCAGTGGGCGTGCTGCCGGCGGAGCAGCTGAGCCCCAGGGGAAAGGAAACCGCCTCCCTGAGCGTGGCCGATACCTGCAACTGGTTGCGCCGCATTGATGAGCGCGAAGCAGGGGATGATGAACACCTGGTGGTGGATATCTCGCTGGCACCCATTCCGCTGGAGCAGCGGCGCCTGCTGCTACAGCGCGTGCAGAGCACCGGGGCGCTGCCGCCGCACCAGCGCACGGCCATGAGCCGGACCTTGTGGAACTGGTACCGGGAGGGGCGATTCGGCTGCCCGGGGGATGCGGAATCCATGCTGTACCTGGGGCGGCTGCAGGAGGAGGCCCTTATCCGCATGACAACGGAATCTCCTGCGGCGGCAAACACCTGGCTGGAAAACCTGGGGAAGACTGCCGATGCCTGGCTTTGCTTTGATGAACAATAAAACCTGATATGGAAAACGATACGATGATTGCAGAAAAGGAACCGCTGCCGCTGGAGCCCCTTCAGCCACAGCCGGGGCAGGATACGGGCAGGGAACAGGAAAAGGAGCGTTACTGGAGCTCGCTGCTGACCGGGAATCTGGAGCAGGTGCCGCTGGTGCTCCGGCAGAAGGTCGGTGCCGACCATGAAACGGAACCCGCCGAGGTGCGCGATTACCGCCTGGCCTCTCATATCAATCGCTCCTGGGTGGTGGACCACCAGAAGGTGAGCCGCGAGCAGGTGCGCGCCAACTGGCCGGAATTGCGCCGCAACATGGCGGCAGAAATGGGGGTGCTGGATGATGAACAGGAGGTGTATTCTGCCTTGTCCCTGCGGCAGATGGAGGCTCCCGCCCGCGAACAGGTACGCCGCGTGTACGCCTCTGCCTATTCTTCTGCCTTGAAGGGGGAGGAAACAGTGCCTCCCGAATCTGCAGAGGCGCGCCGCGTGTATCAGGATGCCCGCGCGGCTGCTTCCCAGGTGCGCGAGGAGTATATGCCGCTGGCGGAGGCCTTGTCGCAGGGCTGGTCGTTCCTCAAGGCTTCTGAAAGTGAGGCTTTTCCTCTGCCGGATATGGTGAAGGGTGCCCCCGGCCTTCTTCAGGCGGTGGATGCGCTGGCGGATATGGCCCCGGAGGAACGCGCCAAGGTGTATGAGATTGCCCGCTCGCTGGAATCTACCCGCCAGCTGGAAGAGGACCCCCGGAATCTGGGCAGTGCCATGCTGCACGCTATGCGCCGCGGCTCGGCAGATATTCGCCATTCTTTGCTGCAGGGGGTGGGGCATGTTGCTACTTCGCTCACCCATGCCGCGGGCGAGACTCTGGATAGCGATACGCTGCGCGGTGGTGCGGCGGCGCTGGATAAACGCCTGCAGTCGCTGGATGAGCTGCGCCGCGTGGCGCAGGGTGAGGTGTTCCCCATTAAGCTGGATGAGGATAGCGCTTTCTGGGAAGAACTGGCGGTGGATGCCGCGGGGGCGGTGCCTGGTGCAGCGCTGGCGTTCATGGGCGGTGCAGGTTTTGGTGCCTTGACTCTGGCAGGGGCTGGTGCCGCTGTGGCTGAGGCTCGCCGCCGGAGCCCGGAAGGACGCCAGGAGCTGCAGACTGCCGCCGGCATTGTGGGCGGCGCTCTGCAGGCCGGTATCTACATGGGGATGAGCCGCATCGGCGCGCAGATGCTTAACCGGAGCATTGCAAACTTCATCAGGGCAGAAAAGGCAGGCGTGGGTGGCTATTCGCTGGCGGCGTTGAAGACGCTGGGGGTGCTCACGGCAGAGAACGCCAAGCTGCTGCTGGCTGGTAAGGCTGCGCATGCCAGCGAACTCGGCATGCAGGAGCTGGCTGCCCGCGTGGATAATGTGGCCTCTAATATCGACTGGGAAGCCTACGGTGACAACCTGGTGGATATTGAGACCAACATGCGCGAGGCGGCCATGAATCTGCCGTTCATTCTCATTGCTGCCGGGCGCGCGGCGCTGCATCACTTCCGCTCGCCGGATATGGTGCTGGATAACCGGAAGCTGCTGGAGGAATGGGGCGTGGATGATGCCACCTACCAGCGCATTCTGGATGCCCCGGATTCGAATACGGGCACGGCCTTGCTGCGCGAGGCGCTTACCCACAGCAAGCGCTGGGGTGGAGCCGATTTCCTGCAGGACTGCATGCGCTCCCTGCGGCTTCTGAATACGGAGCAGCATGCCCCCTTTAATGACGAACAGGTAGTGCGCAATTTCCTGCGTCTGCCCTCAACACTGAAGCCCCAGGAGATTGCAGAGCGCGATTACTCCAATCCGGAGACGCTCCAGAAGATAGCCGGGGCCATGGGCGAGAAGAATACCTCTCTCCTCAACAGAAAGAGCAGTGTGGAGTATATCCGCATGTGGGATACCTGGCTTCAGCGCGCACAGGGAGAGCTGGAGATGGCTCCGGAGGAGAAGAAGCGTATCGTTTCCACTTACCTGGAGATGAGTCGCAACCCGCAGAGTGTGTTGCCGCCGGAGTTCCGGGTGGATGGGTATTATAATCCACACCAGGCGGAGGTGGCTGAACTGATGCGGCGTGACCTGTTTCTGGAGATTGAGAAACTCTCGTATCTGTTCTTGTCCAATAATGAATCGCTGGGTAGTCTCACATATTCCTATAAGAGTCCGGAGCTGGCTCTGAGGCATAATGAGAAGAAGCGGCGGGTGTTGTTGAGCAAAATCTGCCATTCGGTGGTGGCTGCCATTGCTTCTGGTGACAAGGAGGCAAGCCTTAATGAGTTATGCTCGTGGATACAGGGGAGCTATGATAATCGCCGGCGTACATCGACACACGCCCCAATCTGGTTCCGGAAGGCAGAGCGAGCAGATTTTCAGCAGATGTATGAGAAAGCCCTGGTGAGGGTTTTGAAGCCGGATAAGAAGAAGCCGCCGCAGCTGACGGATGCCTACCGCCTGGTACTGGGCTCGCGTGCCTGCGCAGAGGCGACACTGGAGCTGCTTCCACATACGAGTGATTTTCAAGAGCTTCTGAGCATGGGGTATAGCCCGGAGCAGGCTGCATCTCATATACTGGCCCGGGAATACGAGGGGCAGCTGGATGCGGATACCTGGGCGCCCCCGCTGCTGAAGGTGAAGGAGAGTAACGCGATTGATAACCAGCGCCGCTTTCAGAGGAATCAGGAGCTGTGCAACCGCTATCTGCAGCTGAGCGGGTACTCGCTGGAGTCCAGCCCGGATGGCAATGGCAAGCAGCTCTGGCGAGTGAAGCGTCCGGATGGCCAATACACACCCTGGTTCCCCTCCTATGGCTATGCTGTTAATTCCCTTGTGGGTAACGTGAAGACCAGATTCCTGCACATGGGACAAGGCGAGCTGCAGAAGAATATCGAACGGGCGTATCGGTATGCACCGAACGGCAAGCAGGCATTTTACGCGGGCCTTATGTATGCGCTGCCGCCGGGGAAGTTCACGGGGTTCGACCACCTGGGGCGCGTGGCTGCGGATGAGCTGCGCTCGCTGTGGATGGGCGATTCCACCATGTACTCCATGGGGCTTGAGTATGCGGAAGACCGGGCAAAATGGAATCGGCAGAAGGGGGCACAGTGGTTACCGAATCTCAAAGATGCCGGGGATGGCAAGGATTCCTTCCTTGCGAGCCACCGGCGTGCGGAGACTCCCCTCTCGCTGGCGAAACTGCGCTTCTTTGTGTATTGGAACCGCATGCTTTCCTCCGGCTGGGTTACGCCGGAGGCCGTGGGCGAGGCGTTGCTGGAGGCCGGCGAACTGGAGCAGGATAAGTATGATTACATTCTGGATAAAGGGCGTACGAAGCCGCTCTACATCTGGCATAAGGACAGAAAGGGGCGCCGAGCGTTGCTCCGGATGCACCCGGACCGCATGAAGGCGGGTGATACCGCGGCCATGAATGCAGACCTGGCGCGCCGCATGGCGGATTATAATATCAAGTTCATGCTGGCGGATTTGCCGAATGCCAAATTGCCGGCCTCTGTGCGGGAGTGGTGTTATTCGTGCGCTTTTGGCAATTTCGGCATGCCGGAGCTCAGCCCTCGCCTCCGTGGTGCTGTCCGGGCGCAGAATCGCGCGGCGGCAGAGGAGGTGCAGAGCCTGATTCCCCGGGTGATGGAAATCCGCGCCAGACAGGAATCAGGGCAGGGGGTGAAGCTGGCAGAGATGCTGCGCGATGCCTACCAGCCGAATGAGGCCCGCCGCTATGAGCAGGGCTGGTGCTATGCCGTGGGCGGGGCGTCGGCCTTCCGCTCCAGCGGGCAGACCTTCTGGAACCTGCTGGATGACCCGGCCCGGGGCTGGAACCTTCTCACCCCGGAGGAACGCAGCCAGCTTGCTGAGGAAATCCGCGAGCACTGCGGGGAGATGACGCCGGAGCAGAAGCTGCAGGAGCTCAGCGAGGTGCTGCGTGAATACCCGGGGCTGCGTGCCTATTCCTCCGACCGGCGGAATGGCGGTGCCGTGCAGCGTATGGTGCTGAACCCCATTGCGGAGCAGGATCTGCTGGAACGCTCGTACAACATGTCCGAGAACACCCGCCTCATGAAGCCGATGCTGGTGAAAAAGGGATTCACCGTGGAGCCGACTGCCGAGCTGCCGCCGGAGTGGCGCGCGGACAGCCGGGTGCTTCCGGCGCTGCAGTTGCTTACGGAGCTGCGCCGCAATGTGACTGCCGCGCCTTACACGGATAAGGACGGCATATGGTGGCAGCAGGAGCGATATGGCGGCGCGGATGGCAAGCGCCCGAATGGCGTGGATGAGCGCTGGCAGCCGGAGGTGGGCCTGAAGAGTTTCCTGGATTTCTACCAGCGGGTGGATAACCTGGGCCGTACCTACGGGGCAAATGGCCAGCTGAATGTCTGCGGTGTGCCTCTGGGTGGTATCGGTGCAGGGGATATGGACATGAGCCAGCTGCAGCATGTGACGGTGTATCGCACACCGCGCCTGCCGGAGCACCTGGTGCGCCTGATGCCGGGCGAGCCGAATGCCGCTAATCCGTACCAGCGCAAGCCGTATGTGATGCACACGGCGGATGGCGTGCCGTTGCTGCCGAATCGCATGGCCCGCCAGGATGCGGAGATGATGGAATCTCTGACTCCGCTGAACTTGTTCCAGAGTGACCTGGAGCGCATGTACGATTTCCAGACAAACCACCGCTGGCGCAGAAACCAGCTGAGCACCTGCCTGGGCGATTTGCTGGAACGCCGCACCACCAGCCCGGAGGCCTGGGAGAATGCGGATGAAGGCAATATCAATAATCTGGAGCTGTTCATGCAGGTGTTCCAGGATGGCCGCCTTTCCTATTATCTGGAAAAGAAGGACCCCACCCAGCTCACGCGTGGCGAGGCTTTGGCTGCAGAGTTAGGCCGCCTGATGCTGCTGGCAGAGTTCGGCACGGCGCGGGAGGCTGCCGTGGGGCAGCTGGTGAAGTTCTGCGACAAACTCAGAAACAGCCGCGAGGATAAGAGCTTGCTGCAGACTGCCTTGCACCGCATCGTGTCACCGGAGCCGAACCGATATATGGAGGAGGAGCTGCCGCGCCCTGAAGAAGATCGTAAACTTGACCTGAGCCCTGAAGATGCTGAATACTATTGACCCCGCCTACCGCAGCCGCCTGGCAGACCCGCTCTGGCGACTGAATAACTTGTACTGGATTGAAAATAAAAACGGGCGCATGCAGCGCTTTGCGCCGAATGCGGCACAGCTGCGCCTGCACCATAACCTGTGGTACCGCAATGCGGTGCTCAAGGCGCGCCAGCTGGGTATATCCACCTATGTGGCCATGCTCATGCTGGATAACTGCCTGTTCACGCCGAATTTTCATGCCGGTATCATCGATAAGACCCTGCCGGATGCGGAGCAGAAGCTGGAGAAAATCCGCTTTGCCTGGGAGCATCTGGATTACGTGCCGCCGCAGGCGGATGAGCGTGATAAGTCATTGGCTTATCTGGGCTTTCTTATCAAGCAGCAGACCGGCGCGCTGAAGAAGGGGAGCCTGCATCCGGCGGCAGATGCCCGCGGACGCCTGGCTTTCACCAATGGAAGTGACGTGCGCCTGGGTACCACGCTGCGTGGCGGCACGCTGCAGCTGCTGCATGTGAGTGAGCTGGCGCATGTCTCGGTGCACGCGCCGTGGCGGGCTCGCGAAATCCGAACCGGCGCCATCAACACCGTGCCGGTGGAGGGAACCATCATCCTGGAGAGCACGCACGAGGGCGGGCGCTATGGGGTGAACTATGAACTTACCTCCCAGGCCATGGAGAACTGCGCCAAGGAGGAGTTGTCGCCGCTGGATTTCCGCTTCTTCTTCATGAGCTGGTTCGATAATCCGGATTATGCTCTGCCGGGGCACAGCGGGTGGTCAGATGCGCAGGCGGCGTATTTCGAGAAGCTGGAGCAGGAGTGCGGGGTGCAGCTGAGCCATGCGCAGAAACTCTGGTATACCCGCATGGAGCGCACCATGGGCGCAGCCATGCGGCAGGAGTACCCCTCCACCCCGGATGAGGCCTTTGCCACGGGCAATGACGGCGCTATCTATGGCGCCCAGATTGCCCGGTTGCGCGAGAATGGCCGCATAGGCGCCAGTTTTGAATACAATCCGCAGGAGCCGCTGTATACCGCCTGGGACCTCGGACTGAGCGACCACACTTCCATCTGGCTGGTGCAGAACTACGGGGGCAATGTCTACTGGCTGAACCACTATGCCGCCAATCAGCTGCCGCTGGAGCACTTTGCGGGCAAAATTCGGGAGTGGGAAATGAGTTATGGGCATATCGCTGCGCATTTCCTGCCGCATGATGCTGCTCACCGCGACCCGCACGGGCATTCCTACGTGGAAAGCCTGGCCAAGGAGGGTATAAGCGCCGTGCGAGTGGTGCCGCGCACGCCGGATATCTGGCGCGGTATCAATTCCCTGCGTGGTATTCTGACGCACAGCTGGTTTCACCGCGATACCATGCAGCAGCGTGTGAATCCACGCGGGGAGAAGGAGCCCTCCGGCCTGCGCTGCCTGGAGATGTACCGCACCGCGCCTGCCGGGGCCAGCGGCACGTATCGTGAAACGCCGGTGCACGATGCCAGCTCCCATTCGGCAGATGCCGCCCGTATGTTTGCGGAGGCCTTGTCGCACGGCATGGTGTACCCGGTGCAGCTGCGGCTGGGCGCCCGGCGGGCTCGTATGTAGTTTCCCTATGAATACGAATAAGGAACAACACAGCTGGCTGACTGGTCTTCTGACCGGTTGGGGGGTGAAGGAGAGCTGGGCTAAGCTGATTGCCGGTGCCATAGTCGGCGCGCTGGCTGCAGCGGGCCTGCTCTGAGGCAAAAAGACAATCCCCGGTGCCGTAGCCCGGCACCGGGGATGAATGAAATCGGAGTATCCGGATGGAGCGGCTTACTTCTGAGCAGCCTCTACAGCAGAGTAGGTGTCAGCGTAGGCCTTCTCGGCGGCAGCCTTGGCAGCGGCGGTGGCCTTCTCAGCCGTCACAATCTCAGCGTCGAGCTGAGCAGCAGCAGCCTCATAAGCCTTGGCAGCAGCGGCATCGCCAGCCTTGGCGGCGTCGTACAGACCCCACAGGTTGAGCTTCTTCACAGCCAGCTTCTGAGCCTCGGTGTAAGCAGCAGCGGCAGCGTCGGTAGCAGCTTCCTCCTCAGCGGTAGCCCAGGCGTGGGTGTAGCCCTTCACGTCGTTCCAGTGGCCACGAGTGAAGTCGGGGAAGGTTACGGCGCAGTTGTTGTTGTCCATGGACAGGGAGCCCAGCTCAGCAAGGCAGCACCATTCGGCAAGGTCGTATACGTCCATGTCGAGGGGCAGACCGTTCTGCAGGCAGTATACCATGCGCACGTCCATGAAGAAGTCCATGCCGCCGTGGCCGCCCACCTTCTCAGCCATCTCACCATACTTCTTGATGATGGGGTGACGATAGGTCTTGCGAAGCTTCTTCATGTTCTCCTCGCTCATGAAGGAGTGGGAGTCAAGGTCCTCCAGGTCGGGGGCGCCGTCGGTCTCAGCCATGTGGCCGCTCTCCAGCACAAAGCCCTCGATGGGATACTTGTTGGCGAAACCGCGGGTGCCGGTGAGCTGGAACAGGCGGTTGTAGGGCTGGGGGTTCATCACGTTGTGCTGAATCTCCACCACCTTACCGTTCTCCGTGCGCATCAGCGTCGTGGTGTGGTCACCATTGCGGTATTCGGGGCAGGGCTTGCCGGTCTTCTTCTCCACATATTCCTTACCGTGCACGGACTTGGTGTCCATGGCCACGAGGGTCTTGAAGCGGTCACCACGGTGAATGTTCATCACCTGAGCCACAGGGCCGAGACCGTGGGTGGCGTACACGTCGCCACGGTTCTCCATGTTGTACTTCATGCGCCAGCCCAGTTTCTGGGGGTCATTGGCGGGGTTGCTCCAGTAGGAATCCCAGAACGGGTCGAGGTTGTGGATGTAAGCGCCCTTGGCGTAGAGCACTTCGCCGAACACACCCTTCTGGGCCATGTTGAGGGCATCGAGTTCGAACCAGTCGTAGCAGCAGTTCTCCAGAATCATGCAGTGCTTGCGGTTCTGCTCGGAAAGGTTGATGAGCTCCCAGCACTGCTGGAGGTTCATGGCGCTGGGTACTTCGATGGCGGTGTGCTTGCCGTTCTCCAAGGCGCACTTGGCCACGGGGAAGTGGTGATCCCAGTCGGTGGCAACGTACACGAGGTCGATGTCGTCGCGCTTGCAAAGTTCTTCATAACCCTTGGCGCCGGAGTAGATGGCGGCGGGGGCCATACCAGCCTCGCGCAGGTACTTCTGGCACTTCTCGGCACGCTTGGCCTCGTAGTCGCACAGAGCCACAATTTCTACACCGGGGATGTAGGTGAAGCGGGCAACAGCACCCGGGCCACGCATACCAAGGCCCACGAAAGCCACACGCACCGTCTTCATCTTGGGAGCGGTCAGGCCGATAACGTGCTGCTGACCTTCCGGACGAGCGGGAGATTCCACCACAAGGGTGCCCTTATCCCAATGAGTCTTCGTGTCCGGGGAAAGCGACTGAGCCTGCAGCCCGCTTGCAGCGAAGAGGGCCAGGAACGCCAGCGTCAATACTCGATTCAGTTTCATATATTCTATTATACGTGTGATTGGCTATCTTTCTATCAATTTTCTGCAAGAGATTTTGCAGGCATCGACCGATTGATATCGCTGTACAGTCTAGTCATTATTCCCTGAGAGGTCAAGCATATTCGCTGCTGCTGACACCAGCCGCCAAAAAAACGGAGCGCAGGGTGTCTCCTGCGCTCCGGTAATGATGATTTTTCTTGCGGATCAGGCCTTGTAGCTCTCCACCAGGGCGTGGGTGCGTTCGTGCACCTTGGCCACGCGGGCCTTGAGCTCGGCGGTGTAAGCCTCGCGCTCCGGCAGCGGGCGACGAGCCACGCCGGAAAGCACGGCTGCCTCAGCAATGGCGGGGCAGAGGTACTCAATCATGCGCGGGTCGAAGGGCTTCGGAATCACGTAATCGCGACCGAACTCGAGCTCCACACCACCGTTGGCTGCCACCACTTCGGCGGGCACGGGCTGGCGGGCCAGGTCGGCCAGGGCGCGGGCGGCGGCAATCTTCATGGCCTCGCTGATGCTGGTGGCCTCCATATCGAGGGCTGCGCGGAACATGTAAGGGAAGCAGCTCACGTTGTTCACCTGGTTCGGCCAGTCGCTGCGGCCGGAGCCCATGATGCAGTCCGGGCGGGCAGCCTTGGCTTCCTCGTAGGTGATTTCGGGGTCGGGGTTGGCGCAGGCAAAGATAATGGGGCTGGGAGCCATGCTCTTCACCATCTCCGGCTTGAGAAGGCCCTTCTTGGAGAGGCCCAGGAAGATATCGGCGCCCTGCAGGGCAACTTCCAGCGTGCAGTCCTCACTCTGGGCGAACATGGCCTTGGTGGGATGCAGGTCCAGACGGCCCGTGTGGATAAGGCCCTTGGAGTCGAACATGAAGATGTTCTCACGGCGGATGCCCAGGGCCATGTAGAACTTGGCGCAGGCAATACCGGCAGCGCCGGCACCGCAGACCACGCAGCGCATATCCTGCAGCAGGCGGCCGGTCAGGTGAGCGGCATTCAGCAGAGCTGCACCGGAAATCACAGCCGTGCCGTGCTGGTCATCGTGGAACACGGGGATGTTCATTTCCTCGCGCAGACGCTGCTCCACCACGAAGCACTCGGGGGCCTTGATATCTTCCAGGTTGATGGCGCCAAAGGTGGGTTCCATGGTCTTGATTACCTCGATGAGCGTTTCGGGTTTCTTGATATCAAGCTCAATGTCGAAAACGTCCACGTCAGCGTATATCTTGAAGAGGAGGCCTTTACCCTCCATCACCGGCTTGGAGGCGTGGGCACCGATGTTGCCCAGACCCAGCACGGCGGTACCGTTACTGATAACACCAACCAGGTTACCGCGGTTGGTGTAACGACCCGTCACAGAGGTGTCATTGGCAATCTCCATGCAGGGCACGGCCACGCCGGGAGAATAGGCCAGAGTCAGGTCATCAATGGAGAAACAGGACTTGCAGGGCAGCACTTCCAGCTTACCGGGACGCGGCTGCTCATGGTATTGAAGAGCTCTTTCAGCTAAGTTATTACTCATACGCTCGATTTTGAGTGAGCAGGTATTATAGCGATTCTTTCGCTTCTGGCAAGCGCTTATTTTGTCTGCAGCAATTTTTGCAGTCCTCCAGTCATCAGCGAGAGGGGTAATGCAACCTGCGATAAAGCGGCGCAGCCGTTTTCTTAAGCTCCTCAGCCTTGTTTTTCCAATAGTTTACATCAGAATTAGAGAAAGAAGCATCCGGACGGCAAATCCAGAACAGATGCGGCATTTCAATCAAACTGATAATGGCATGACAGGCAGCAGGGTCTCCCTTCTCTGCCTGTTTTTCCAGGTAAGAATAGAGTTCCCTGCGGTTTTTCGTGCAGATATCCATTTTATTCTTTTCCTTGCTGGCGGCATGCTCCAGCGCCTTGTACCCGAGAATCACCAGATAATACCTGGCGCCGCCATGAGCAAAGCCGCGCATGGCAAAATCAAAATCCAGGCAGGTATCATACCAGCACAACTGGCGTTTCTTAGCAAGCTCTATGGACTTCCGGAGCATGCTGTTCGTCTTAGCGAAGGGAAAGCGTTCAAAAATATAGCCGCTCTTTCCTGTTCCGGAGTGAATAGCGGTTATATCCCCCGCTTTAATGGCTTTATCAAACCAGTTAAGGAATTTCTTGCGCTCCTTCTCGGGAGCCCCCACCAATTTCTGCTGCAGTTCCCTTGCAAGCAAGCGCATCGCAGGAGCAAAGCCCTTCCTGGATGCTTTCTCCATACATTCCAGCGCGTATGCCTGGTCATCAGCTCCGAACTGGGCGCAGAAATACAACCCCAGCGGGCTACCTGCCTCTGCGGCAAGTTTTGCCTGTTCCAACGCCAGTTTCTTGCCAGTTTCGGAACAATTGTGCTGCTGGTAGACAGCCTGAGCATACCAGGCGCGAGCCTCGGCATCGCCAGCTTCGGCTGCTTTCAGTAAATACTCCCGCCCCTTGGCATCCTGAGCCTGCTGCATGTAGTAGTGCCCCAGCTTGTGGAGAGCCGCAGTGTCTCCCGCCTCGGCAGCTGCCTCAACATCGGGCAACTGGCTTTCTGCCAGGGTCACATCTGGAAACACAGAACTCCTCTTTTTCTTCTTGGCCGGAGCAGCCTCCGCAGAGCCCAGAAGAAAAGCACCCATTAAAGCCAAGGCAAGATATCGAAGGGGAATATTCATAAGATTTTAATCTATAATACTCTATTTATTATCCAAAGTGCAAGCATATTCTCATGAGCCGCCGGGCAGATCACACGTGTCCCAAAGATTTTGTAGAGAATAGAAATATCAGCAACATTTTGGAAGAATCCCCCCTCTGCGCAATAAATTGAAATTTGACGGGCTGAAAGCCCGAGGAATTTTGAGCCCGATAGGGCGACACTTTCCATAGCCCAGGGCGTGAGCCCTGGGTATGGTGTAGTAATAAGACCGGAACCCCGCCAGCTGGCGGGGTGGCAGATTCGCAGGAGCGTTCCGTTTATGTTAAGCATTGATTATTTGCATATCAACGCGCATCCATATCTGCCACCCACTCGCTCCGCTCGGGGTTCGGTTACTATTTTCACTTTACCCCAGGGCTTACGCCCTGGGCTATTGAACTTACCGCCCCGCCAGTAGGCGGGGCTCAGAATTCCGCTCGCTTGCGGCTCGCCAAAGTCCAATTTATCGAGCTCCGTACTCAAACTTTGGGACACATGTGCGGGCAGATTTTCCAATAACCTATCACTTTGGCGTGGAGGCTGCCTGTCAGCGAGGCAATGCGCAATCGTTGTTGCAGGAATGGCAGGTCATCCGGCTGTAATCACCCAGAAAAAGAGAATTCTCACCGCACCAGGGGCAGACAGCCGGGCGTTTCATCAGGATAAAGCCCACGCCGCACAGCAGGATGGCCAGCACCAGCAAGCCGCCAATCAGCCACCCCGCCTTAAACAGGAATCCGCATGCCGTAGATGAAAGCAGAACAGCAGCCCCGAAACCGAGCAACCGATGACAGAGCCGCGCGTGTTTCACTACCTCTGCCGGCAGCGACACATTCTCAGGGAATCGGGCTGCACACCTGATTTCACCCTCAATCTCGCCGTGGGAAGCAGCGGGGTACATGCGGTGAGCCTCCGTAGCTTCCGCGTATTCCGTCACAAAGCACAGGTAACGGTCCCGCCCCAGGTCGAGAGTCAGCACAAAGTCCTCCTCCTTGTCCGACCAGCAGACGAGCAAGCGACGCACTTCCGCCCCCTCATACCCCGCCGGCAGCTCCTGTGCGGAGGCGTTTTCTGGCAAGGAATCCACGAGATACAGTGCACCCCTGCCCTGCGATATACCGCCAACCCGGGCAGCCAGCAGCCGCTCACCCAGACGGAAATACAGACGCAGAGTCTCTGCATCCTGCCATACTCCTCCCCAAGGCAGATTTTCCTGGAGTTCAATTACATCAATCATATCAGAAGTTAAAAGCTAATCAAAAAGGTATCAATCACAGAGTCAGAAAAAGCCCTGCCCGGCATTATTAGCGCAGGCAGGGCTTGATACGAAGTTATCGCAAGGATTAGTACTTAGCCACAACCTTCATCATCTCGTCCATCTGGGCCTCAATGGATTCCACGAGAGCCATCTGGGTGCGAGTGCGGTCGAGGTTGTGCTCGGGACGCTTAATCTTGAAGTAAGTGTCGCCCTCGAGGTAGTCGGTCAGGAAGCGCATACCGCATTCCATGGTGAGGAGCTTACCAGAGAACGGAAGCAGTTCCTTCTCAAGCGGGGTGAGGAAGGTAGCAGCCTCGCAGTAGCCCTTGGCCAGAGCCTCGAAGTACTCCATGCGCATGGTGACCAGGGAGAGATCCTTCTCATCCTCAGCAGCGGGGGAGGTGGAGGTGCGGATCATATCACCGAAGTCGTACAGAGCGGAACCGGGCATGGTGGTATCCAGGTCGATTACGCAGATACCCTCACCGGTCACGTCGTCCAGCATCACGTTGTTGAGCTTGGTGTCGTTGTGGGTGACACGCAGGGGCAGCTCACCGCTGGCAAGGTAGTTTACCACCTTGTGGCAATCAGCCTCGCGGGAGAGGTACCAGTCGATTTCCTTCTGCACGTCCTTGGCGCGGCCCAGGGGGTCAGCGGCGATAGCCTTCTGGAAGTTCTGGAAGCGCTTGGTGGTGTTGTGGAAATCAGGAATGGTCTCGAACAGGGGAGCACCGGGAAGATTGGCGCCCAGCTTCTGGAAGTTACCGAAAGCGCGGGCCACCTCGACACACTGGCCGGGGTTCTCAATCATGTCGTAGGTGCGGGCACGCTCGATGAAGGGGTACACGCGCCATACGTTACCCTCCTCGTCCTGAGCGTAGGGCTTTCCGTCCTTGGCGGGGATGATGGTCAGGGTGCGGCGGTAGGCTTCCTTGCAGCCTTCCTCCAGCAGTACGCGCAGGGCTTCATCCGTCACGCGCTTCACGTTCTCCATCAGACCGATGGGCTGGCGGAACACGTTGCTGTTCACGCGCTGCAGGATGTAGCGAAGGCGCAGACCGGCCTGCTCCACCTCGATGCGGAAGGTGTCGTTGATGTGGCCGGAGCCGTAGGGCTCGCCGAATACGTAGTCTGCGCGGATGTCGAACAGACTGGCAATTTTCTGAAGGTCGAACATAAAATTAACCGAGTTTAGCGGGGTATACACCTTCCTCAACGAGCTTGGCGATGCTTTCCACCACAGCGGGCTTGTCGCTGGGGTAGGTCACGCCGAGCCAGTTGGCAGTGGTCTTGATGACGCTGCAATCAGCCTTGCCGTTGTGGATGAGTTCGTCCACTACGGTGGGGATGTAGCACTCGCTCTTCAGCTCGCTGCCGTGAGCAGCCAGGAAGCGGCTGAAGTGGTCCTGAATCTGGCCGATGAAGCTGGCGGGGAATACCCAGAAGTTCATGGAAACGAGCTCCTCGGGGTCCACGGGCTTGCGCTCGCCGCTCAGGCTGTCGCCGCGGCATACGCCGTCCTCTTCAGTCTTAATCTTGGTGTACTCCTCCACGCTGTCGAGGTAGCCGTTCTGGATACCGCAGATACCACGGTTCACATCGCCGTGGTCGCTCAGGGTGTTCTTCAGGGGGTAACCAATCATGCCGTAGTGCTCCTTGCCATCGGCAGCGGGAGTAGCGGTCAGGAACTCGGCAGCCTTCTGGAAGGCGTCTGCACCGTAGAAGTCGTCAGCGTTCACCACGCCAAAGGGCTCGTTCACCACGTTGCGGGCGGCAAGCAGAGCGTGAGCGGTACCCCAGGGCTTCACTCGGCCCTCAGGAACGCTGTAACCCTCGGGAAGGTCATCGAGAGCCTGGAATGCGTAGTCCACTTCAATCTTGCCGGCAAAACGGGCACCCACCTGGCTCTTGAAAGCCTCTTCGAAATCCTTGCGGATAATGAAGACAACCTTGCCGAAGCCGGCGCGGATGGCGTCGTACACGGAGTAGTCGAGAATAACTTCACCATTGGGGCCCATGGGGTCAAGCTGCTTAAGGCCACCGTAACGGCTGCCCATACCTGCTGCGAGAACAAGAAGTGTAGGTTTCATAATTTTAGAAGAAAAAATTACGTACAGTTCGTACAAGAGCCATTTTAGCTGGTTGCTCACGCTTTGGCAAGCTCAAAAGCGTAATCTGCGGATTTCCTTTGTGGTATGCCTTATAGATTTGGCCGTTTATTGATTTGCTGATGCCGTATTTCTGGAGACCTGGCTACAGCATTGCGCATGATGATGCAAGTGCAAACACCAAAAATTATTCAAAATCATTTAATTTAGTTTCGCCTTATCTCGTGCGAACCCTATAACCCTTCGGCCTATTCGCGACAGTGAGCTTATGCATTGGCCTTGCTATTGAATCCATGCATACAGCATGCGCAATGCTGTAAACTGTCGGCGGACCCGTGGAGCGAGGTGTGCCACATTCTCTCGGACGAAGAAGTGCAAACACTCACCTCACCGGTGTATCGCAACACCTATCGCATTCATTACGCATTATGAAAAAGACTCTTATCGCTCTGATGACTCTCGCCGGTATGGCCTGCGCTGCAGATTACACGGTAGAGAACAACTGGACCGTCAATTTCGGTTCCGAATACTCCAATGGTTACCAGATTACTGGTAGCGTAGAAAGCATTGATAGCACCTGGGATATTGTGGCCGTAGAGGGTGGTTCCCTGACCAGCAGCTCGAAGCGCGTTCACCTGCGCGACAGCGAGTTCGGCAACTGGGCCGATGATTTCCAGTTCAGCATTACCCTGACTCTTGGCGAGACTATCTCCGCCAGCAACTCCTGGCCTGTAATCGCAGAAATCGGCGGCAGCAATACTTATGTGCGCTTCGGTCCCTACACCGGCGATGGTAATTATGTTTCCATCGATGGTGACCTTACGAAGAATGACAATCTGCTCGATAGAACGTTCACCGTAGCAGGCGGCGAGACATATACCGTTACCCTCACCAAGATTGGCACTGACCTCACACTTGCTGTTGATGACCGTAACGTAGCTTTCGCCACCCTTGCCGATACCGTGAGCGGCAATATTACCGAGGTGGTTCTCGGTGGCGACCATAGCAACAACTACAAAATCAACTCCACGGTGCACAGCGTCTCCTACGGCATCGTGACTCCCGTGGTTCCCGAGCCCGCCACGGCTACGCTGAGCCTGCTGGCTCTGGCCGGTCTGGCTGCTCGCCGCCGCCGCAAGTAATTGGCGATTGTCAATTGAGTCAATTTCTCTGCCCGTCCTGGAAAAATCCGGGGCGGGTAGATTTTTTTCAGCTCGCCCTGCAAAAAAGGCATCAATAAATCCGGCAACTACAAAATCTTTGAACCGCACCGTAAGGGAAACTCTCGCACCCCAAAGAATATTGCGCTAAATGGGAGTTTGGCGGGCAACTGTTTTTTGTCGGAGCGAGGGACTTTAGTCCCTCATCGCTTGAGTTTTCGGGACTGAAGTCCCGTGCTCCGAAAGATTTGAGCCCCCGTCAAATCGGGATTTGAAGAGTTTTTGGAAATGCCCGATTGTGAAACCATTGGGGCACCTGCCTTTTGGTCTGCAGCTGGCTTTTTTTTCAAAATCGAAAATGCTGCTTGCCACGCGGGGCTGGGCATGCTATATATATTGAGTCCGAAAAATCCATCATCTATTACCATGAAAGTATCTGCACTTAAGAAGAAGAAGGGTTTCACCCTTATCGAACTTATGGTGGTGATTGCCATTCTGGCAGCTCTGGCCTCCATCGGCTACGGCCCCATCCTTGACCACCTGAACGACGGTGACCGCCAGAAGGCTATCTCCAACGTGAAGTCTCTGCACACTATGCTGCAGGGTTTCAAGACCGACAACGGCAGCTACCCCTGCGACAGCACGGCTGAGCGCCTTCAGGAGGAAAAGCCTGACCTGAACTTCGGCACCCTGACTGGCGATACCTCCAACGCCTACCTGCGCCAGGTGTACTACGCCTCTGAGAACGTGTCCGAAAAGCCCTTCTTTGCCAAGGTGAACTGCAATGGCCTCAACGTGCAGCAGGAAGGCGACGAAAAGCTGGCTAACGGCGCTGCCCTTTCCCGCAACGAAAACGCCATGGGCTACGTGATGCGCAAGAACAATGATGACCCCGCAGTGAAGGACGGCGTGACCAAGTCCAACGCTCCGCTCATCATCTGCGGTGTGTACCCCAGCGCTACTCCCTACACCGGCGATTCCGTGGTGTTTGACGGCACTTCTTTCCGCGGCCACGCTTTCGTGCTCTCCTGCGACGGTTCCGTTAAGGACACCAAGGACCTGGGCATGACCGAGGACGACAATGATGACACCAAGTTCATCCTGCCCGCCGGCAAGAGCCTCTTCCCTGAAACCAAGAAGGGCCGCTCCACGGCTGATGACTACGTTGTGCTGAGTCCGGAGAAGTAAAGCCCCGCGAAAGCCTTATTTAATCAGAACCCCACGCTCCGGCAAGGAACGTGGGGTTCTGGTGTACGTCCGACGCGATATGCGGACTGCGCGAAGGTCCACAAAGAGCCGCGATGATGCGGAATCCCAGACCTGAAGAACAACTGCGGGGAGGTAATGAACCGTGGAAAAGGAGGTTCGAGGGGGAATTCTGACTGTACGCGAGTAGAAACTCGATTATCGGTGCGGCGCAGGCCGCACACGAATGTAATAAATCAAAAATCCGGAATCAAACTTCCAACATCCTCAGCTGGCGGCGCCGGCGATGAGTTGCAGCACCTTGGCGGTGACGCGCTCGCGGAGCTGGCGGCGGTTCATGCCGGGCAGGTACACGGTTTCGGTGTGTACCGGGCGGGCGGCTCCACGGCGGGCCAGGGCAATGCAGACCGTGCCCACGGCGGGCTCGCCTTCTGCGGCGGTGGGGCCGGCATTGCCTGAGACGGCCACGGCGATATCCGCGCCGCTCTGGCGCATGGCGGCGGTGGCCCTGGCGGCCACCACGGGCTCGCTCACCACGCTGTGCTCGTCGATGAGCTCGGTGGGCACATTGAGCAGGCGTTCCTTGGCCTCGTTGCAGTAGGTCACCCAGCCGTAGCGGAATACCTGGGAGGCACCCGGCACCTCGGTGAGGGCGGTGGCAATCATGCCGCCGGTGCAGCTCTCTGCCGTGGTGACGGTGAGGCCGGCACCACGCAGGTTTTCTACTGCAATAAAGGCCAGTAAATCAATTTCGGAGTTCATAATCAGTCTTCGTCAGGTACTTGTACTGCTACGGTGGCGAAGGCGGCCATGCCTTCGCGGCGACCCAGTGCGCCCAGCTTCTCGTTGGTGGTGGCCTTCACGCCCACGCGGCGGGTTGCTACGCCGAGAATGGGAGCCAGGGTCTCCTTCATCTGCTGCACAAAGGGCATGATTTTCGGCGCTTCGGCGATGAGGGCGCAGTCCACGTTCACCACGCGGCCACCCTGGGCTTGCAGCAGCTCAACGGCTTTCTCCACAATGCGGAGGGAGCAGATGTTCTTGCAGCTGTCATCGCCCGGGGGGAACCAGTAGCCGATGTCCGGCTCACCGATAGCGCCCAGAATGGCATCTGCCAGGGCGTGGCAGAGTACATCGGCATCGCTGTGGCCGGCAAGCCCCTTGGTGGGGTGCACCTGTACACCGCCCAGCCAGAGCGGACGCTCTGTCTCGGAGAAGCGGTGAATATCGTAACCAAGTCCTACAAGTGTGGTCATGTGATTTTGGATGTTGAATTTTTGATTTTTGATTTTTGATTGGAAAGTCAGCGAGCCTGCGGCTCGGGGAAGTGGTTAGGATTTATCCTTCGCTGTTTTCGCGGAGGCTGTGAAAATGGCAACCAGTTCGTTGGCTTCATCAATGAGATTTTGCATTCTGCTCTGTTTCATGATACCTGAATTGACCAGAAGTTCAAGCCAATACAGCGTTTCGTCCGCTTCTCCCTCGCATATCTTTATCTTGGCTGCGAAGTCGGACCTCGACCTGCCATGGCGGGGTGTTAGTCTTCTGAAGATTCAAGCAGCTTTCTCATCTCCTCCATATCGGGGAGCGAGTTGCGGAGTCTGGCGTCCATATCGGCTGCGGTCTTGTAGGTCGCTACGCCCATGGGGCTGTTATAGTCGCGTATCACGTATTCCACGAATGCTTTGTTAGCGCTCTTGCAGAGCAGTATGCCAACTGTGGGGCTTTCATGAGGTTTGCGCATCTTATCATCCAGCACGCGCATATAGGTTTGCAGCTGGCTGATGTAACCTGGTTTGAAGGCACCTTTTTTCAGCTCGACCACAACCATGCAATTCAATTCGCGGTTGAAGAAAAGCAAATCCGGGAAAAGTTCCTCACCGTAGACTTCCAGATGATACTGGTTGCCAATGAAGGCAAAGTCCCGCCCGCAGGTCATGATGAACTTCTTGATGTTGCGGACAATGGCCTGTTCGACAACTCGTTCATCGACATCATCAGCCTTGTCCACATCTATTTCTTCCAGGTTGATGTAGTCCAGCAGGTATTCGTCCTTGAACATGCCCACAGCCTTAATAGCTTGGGGCGGGGGGAGTGTCTGCAGGAAATTGTTGGCTGCTGCACCCTGGGTTTGATATAGATTAGCTCTTAACCTGTCCCTCAGCTCATATTTATCCCATTTGTGTCGGAATGTCTGCCGGATGTAGAAGATAACTTCGTCTACGTTGCGGGTCTTGTGCAGAATCTCCATGTGATGAGAGAAACTGATGCCCAGAAATTCTTCACGGTCTATTTTGCTCGCCGATGGCGACCAATTTTGAGGAGTAAGCTTATCAATGCTGATAATAGAATGAGTTGTCAATTTGCTCGCCGTTGGCGAGCAAATTAGAAACGGCAACCAGAACTCGGCAAAGGTCCGCATGTTGCGAATGTTCTGGCCTGAGAATCCCCGCAACCCCGGGAGTTCCTTGCGCAGGTGTTCGCTGATGCGGTTGATAGCACCGGTTCCCCACGCTTCCTTTCGGGAAAAGGAGGAAATATAGCAACCGATGCCGAAATACAGCGACAGCTGCTCTCCGGTAATCAGTTTAGCTGCCCGGTATTGGCTTTGCAGGATGGCCTCCTTTATCGTATCGGCCGCTGCCCGGTATTGCTGGATATCATTCATTTTCCTTGCTTGGGTGGGTTAATGCGCGTCCAGCCAGTTGGGGGCGGTGTTGGCTTCTACCTCCAGCGGTACGCCGTGCGGCAGGGGCAGGGCGCAGCGCATGGCTTCGGTTATCCGGGGAATGAGGTCGTGCTCGTCCTCGTGCAGGTCGATGAGTAGTTCGTCGTGAATCTGCATGATGAGGCGGCTGCGCTTGCCTTGCAGCAGTTCGGCCACGCGCACCATGGCGATTTTAATCATATCGGCCGCGGTGCCCTGGATGGGGGTGTTGATGGCGGTGCGCTCGGCGGCGGCGCGCAGGTTGAAGTTCGCGCTGTTCAGGTCGGGCAGCTTGCGGCGGCGCCCGCAGAGGGTTTCGGCATAGCCGCGTTCGCGGGCTTCGGTTACCAGCCTATCCATGCATTCCTTCACGCCGGGGAACTGGGTGAAGTAGCTCTCGATGAGGGCAGCGGCTTCGCCGCGCGGGCAATCCAGACGCTGCGACAGACCGAAGGCCGAGATGCCGTAGATGATGCCGAAGTTCACCGTCTTGGCCTTGCGGCGCATGTCGGCGGTCACTTCCTCGTGGGGGATGCCGTAGATGCGGGCGGCTGTTTCGGCGTGGATATCGCGGCCGGAGGTGAAGGCGGCAATCATGCCCGGGTCGCTGGAGAGGGCGGCCATGAGGCGCAGCTCCACCTGTGAATAGTCGGCAGAGAGGATGCTGTGCTGCGCATCGCGTGCCACAAAGGCGCGGCGGATGAGCTTGCCTGCCTCGGAGCGCACGGGGATATTCTGCAGGTTCGGGTTCTGGGAGGCCAGGCGGCCTGTGGCGGTCACCATCTGCAGCAAGGTGGAGTGAATGCGGCCATCTTTCGGGGAGATGTAGCGGGGCAGGGCATCCAGATAGGTGCCTTTCAGCTTGCTCATTTCGCGATATTCCAGAATATCGGCCACCAGCGGGGAAACGGGTACCAGCTTGCGGAGCGTTTCCTCATCGGTCACGTATTGCCCCGTTCTGGTCTTCTTTGGCTTGGCGAGCAGCTTCATCTCGTCGAAGAGCAATTCGCCGAGCTGCTTGGGGGAGTTCAGGTTGATGGGGCGGCCCACCTGCTCATCAATGCGGGCGCGGATGGCCTCAATCTGCTCGCCGAGCTCGTCGGAGCTCTTCTGCAGCAGGTCGGGCTCCACGCGCATGCCTTCCTCCTCGATACCGGCCAGCACGGGGATGAGCGGGAACTCGATGCTGCGCATCAGTTCATCCTGCCCGGCTTCCACCAGCTGGGGCTGCAGGATATGATACAGACGCAGGGTCACATCCGCATCTTCCGCAGCGTATTCGGCCATGGTTTCCACAGGCACGGCGGCGGTGTTCATTTCCTTGCCCTTGCCGGCAATGTCTTCCAGATGAATGGTCTTGTACTGCAGCAGGGCCTCGGCCATTTCATCCATACCGTGGCGCAGCTCCGGATACAGCGCGCAGTGTGCCAGCATGCAGTCGAAGAAGGGGCCATTCACCACCAGACCAGCCTGGTGCAGCACCTGAATATCGAACTTGGCATTCAGACCCACCTTCTCTGCGCTGCCGGCAAAGGCGGCGCGGAAGCATTCCAGCCAGCCATCCTCTGCCGCGGGGATGTAGTAGGCTTCGTGCTCGGTGAGGGCCACGGAGAAGCCCAGCAGCTTATCGGTGAGCGGGTCCAGCCCGGTGGTTTCGGTGTCGAACGCCCAGCGGTCGGCCTGCTCCATGCGGGCGGCCAGGGCGGTGCGGGCTTCGGGCGTGTTCACCAGGTGGTATTGGTGCGGGGTGGTGGTGATGTCCGTGAGCTGGGGCAGGGCAAAGAGGTCCAGCTGCATTTCGCCTTCTGCTGCCGGGGCCTCGGTGGCCGGAGCGGCGGCGGCAAAGAGTTCGCCCAGGTCGGCATCGCTCGGCTGGGCACCGCAGAGTTTCTTTGCCAGTTCCTTGAATTCCAGTTTCTTGAGGATATCTCCCAGCGCCCTGGTGTCAAACTCCTGAACTCGGCAGTCCTCCAGCTTGATATCCACGGGTACATCGCGGCGAATAGTGACCAGCTCGTAGGAAAGGCGGGCTGCATCGGCATTCTGTTCAATCTTCTCGCGCATCTTGCCCTTGATTTCGGCGCTGCGGGCCAGCATGTTCTCAATGCTGCCGAACTGGGTGATGAGTTTCTTTGCCGACACGGCACCCACGCCCGGCACGCCGGGAATGTTGTCTGATGAATCGCCCATGAGGGCCAGGATATCAATAATCTGGCGCGGGGTCTCGATGCCCCATTCCTCCTGGAATTCCTCCACGCCCACTGTTTCGAACTCGCTGCCTTTCTTGCCGGGGCGCCAGAAGGAACAGGTGGGCGAAAGCAGCTGCCCCAGGTCCTTGTCCTTGGAAACCATGTAGGCGTGCATGTCGCCCGCTTCATCGCTCATGCGCGTGATGGTGCCGATGAGGTCATCGGCCTCGTACCCCGGCATGCGCAGGGTCTTGATGCGCATGGCGGCCAGAATATCCACAATCCAGGGAATGGAATCGCGCAGTTCCTGGGGCATGGCCTGGCGGTTGGCCTTGTATTCCGGGAAACGCTCGTGGCGGAAGGTGGGCCCGCTGGGATCCAGGCAGGCCACCACGTGCGTGGGCTTTTCTTTGTCAAGGAGATGCACCACGGTGTTGATGAAGCCGAACATGGCAGAGGTGTTCAGCCCCGTGGAGTTGCGCATGGGGTTGTTGATAAAGGCGTAGAAGGCGCGGTAAATCAACGCCATGCCGTCCAGAATACAGAAAGTAGCCATCAGACAGCTAGTTTAACATACGCTACTTGCCGACTGCAAGTGAAATGCGGGACATTACACGCGGAGCCGGGGCGCAATACGAGCTCGTATCTGCGCCGCACTCTTAAAAAGTTCGAGCTGATCGCCAGATTGGGCCGTTGTCTTATTGAGCTTGTCGCAGACGGGTGTCATTTCGATACCCGCCGCCAGGCGCGTAATGCGCTGGTTTCGGATATCTTTTTCGCCAATGTGGGTGAACGGTGGTTTTAGCGATTGAAAATCAGTGGTCTGTGGTTGTTGAAATTGCCTTGCATATACGGTGCAGCTCTGGGGCTTTCTGGCTTTTCAGACGTCCCCTGATGATATTAAAATCCCCTGCGCCGGAAGCGGGCAGGGGATTAATAAAATCAAGGTTCAGTGAAGAGCTTTATCAGTAAGGAGTGTTTGAAAATCTGTGATTTTTTTCTTTTGTTTCTTCATCTATTTGCTCAACGACGCTCTCCTGATTGACGCACAGAATCTGCTTGACCTTGTCAAGTAAGCTGAAGTCGATTTCGACATCATCCTTCTTATCCTTAGCTTTCTTATTCTTTGCTTTTTTCTTTGATTTCCCAGACCGGTCATCGTCTTGAGGCGCATTGCTCCAGCTGCTGCTTTGCTGTTTGCTGCGCTGGTTTTCGGAAAACTCGATGAAGTCCTTGTAAAGATTTTTCCGCTTGGAGCCGAATTTTTTGTGAGCAGGGGCAAGATCTTCTACAGTAATCTCGACACCATTGACCTTCTGAGGCTGATTCTCAATATAGAGAGGGGCGTATTTCTTGATGATGGAGTCGGCCATCTTGTTAACCTTGGCGTAGTCCTTGCTGTTTTTCGCTTTTTTGAGCAAGTTGGCTAACTGCCTGATTTCCTTGAACTCGTCTGCTACTTGTTTCTGACAGGCTATCTGCCTGGCGCGCTTGGCTTCTTTGGAATTTTCGTCCGGTGCAGCGGAATCTTCTCCATCGTCCTCATTTTGTGTAGATTCTGCGGACGTTGTTTCAGCTTCTTCATCTGCGTAGACGGGCTGCATAATCACACCTGCGCCCAGCAGCATGCACAGTGCATAAAGGGAGAATGGAATGGATTTCATATGGATAATGAGTTGCGTTACTGAGCATATGTTATTCTGAAAAAATGCCTCGGTCAAGATAAATAACAAGACTATCAACGGATTTATTTCATGGACAGAAGGGCTGATTCTGTTTTTTATTGACAGTGATTTTTGTCTTCTGTGCTGATGCAGCTCCGGTGGTTGAAATCAAATCCTTCGCCGATGTGAACGTATCCTAACTGGTTGCTCAGGCATTGGGTGGCTCCAATGGTTCTGTTGATATTGCGATGCGAGTGGCCGTATATCCAGAAATCGGCACCGCAGGAGGCCACAAAATCAGTCATGTCGGAGACATAGGCCCCGTTCAGGCGGCTGCCGCTGAATTGCGGAGCCAGGAGCAGACGACTTGGCAGGTGGTGCGTTGCCACTACCTTGTGTCGGGCTTTGCTGGATGCAAGGGCCTGCTGCAGAAACCGCACGCATCTCTCGTGTTCGCGGTTGAAATCAGCGGGCATCAGGCAGTCTCCCATGTAACCGATGCGTGCGAAATCGGCCACGCGCTCGGCGCAGGCGATTTCGTCCCTCTCGTCAATATGTGCCCAGAGGGTGGAAAGGATGATATCGGTATCACCCAGGGTGACTACGGCGTTATAAAGCCTCCGTACATTGGGCCGGATGAATTCGCAGTATCCATCGGGCAGCGTGGCGATATCGTACCCCTTATAAAACTCATGGTTCCCGGGGCAGAGCAGGACTTCCTGGTAGTTCTCTGCCGCCCAATCCCAGAACGGATGCCGGGCATGAGCCTCGGAGTTCATGTAGCAGATATCCCCGGCTAACAGCAGGATATCGCCTGTGATTTCCAGTGGATTGGTCAGGATGAATTCGGAGTTGCTTCTGAACTCCAGATGCAGGTCTGAGGCGTATTGTATTTTCATGTGGTGTGGGCATGGGTATTGTACCGTAACGGCGCACGATGTCGAGCAATTTGCCTGTGCAACACCCGCTTTTTCTTGCTAAATGGCGGTATTATGTTAGAATGCGAGCATGACCACTCTCAGGCAACTTGCGGTAGAGACTCTCACCCATATGGTGGAGAGCGGGCAGGAGCGTCTGGCGGTGGATGACGAGGCGCGTGGTATTCTGCGCCAGTGGATGCTGGATGCCAGGAAGGGCTCGCAGCCTGCACCGCCTGTGCCGGTAGCGGAATCCACCCCGGCGCCGCGCGCAGAGCAGCCGGAGATGAGCGTGGAGGAAAAACTTGATTTCCTGCGCCAGAAAGCCGCAGACTGGAAACCGGCCCGCCGCCTGGGTACGCTGCGCGAGAAGATGGTTTTTGCCGTGGGTAATCCGCATGCCCGGCTCATGCTGGTGGGGGAGGCTCCGGGGTATGAGGAAGAGCGACAGGGTGAGCCTTTTGTGGGGCCTGCCGGGCAGTTGCTTACCCGTATTCTGGGTGCTATGGGCCTGCAGCGCAGCGATGTGTATATTTCCAATGTATGCAAGTTCCGCCCGTCCATGGGCGAGAATCAGGGTACGTCAAACCGTGCACCCTCCCCGGAGGAACTGGCGGCGTGTCAGCCGCTCATCATGGCGGAAATCCGGGCTATTCAGCCCGCCTGCATTGTGTGCCTGGGCGGCAGCTCTGCCAAGGGGCTTCTGGGGACTCAGCAGGGGGTGAGTGCGCTGCGGGGACAGTGGTTTGAGTGCCAGGGCGTTCCGGTGCGGGTGACGTATCATCCCAGTTATCTGCTGCGTAACGAGGCTCTTTCTGCCCGCCGCTCCGTGTGGGAGGATATGCTGGAGGTAATGCAACGCCTTGGCATGCCTATCAGTGAAAAACAACAGAACTACTTCCGTTGATGCGTTTTCTTGCCATAGCGTGCGGCTTTTTGCTGCTGACTGGGTGTCACAATATCTACCAGCTGCGTAAGGCTGCGGTGAATGGTGACCCGGAAGCGCAGTATGAGTATGGCCGTCGCTTTCTGACCGGACAGAAGGGGGCTATCCATTCCTCCAAGCTGGCGTTCAAGTGGTTCTCCCGCGCTGCGGAGAAAAGGCAGCCGCGAGCCATGGCGGCTATGGGGCTCTGCTATGAGCGAGGTCTCGGTGTGCCGCGGTCCATGCAGAAAGCGCGGCAGTGGTATGCCGCGGCGGTGGATGCCGGCAACGATGATGCCTGCCAGACTCTGGTGCAGATGGAGGCCCGTACGGGCAATATGAGCGGGGCGCTGCATTGGCTGGAGCGCATGGCGGATGATGATTCCATTCCTGCTCAGTTGATTCTGGCTCGCATGCACCTGAATGGCACCGCGAAGGAAGCAAACGTGGCCGAGGGTATCCGCTACCTGCGCTATGCCGCCATGCAGGGCAATGGAGATGCCTGCCTCATGCTCAGCACCTGCTACGCCACAGGGAAGGGCGTCCCCCGCAATGATGAGCTGATGATGGGCTGGCTGGTGAATGCTGCAGAAGCCGGCAACCAGACCGCCGTGAGCCTGCTGAAGCAGGCCGAGAAGACGCAAAAGGGTCAATGATTGGCAGCAGGGGTATTTTGTGTTCTGTGCTGAATTGTTGTGTTCTTTGTGGTTGCAATTCAGGTAGAATCTGATACAATAACCGCATATACGCTATGGCAAGTATCAAGCATCCCTCTGTAAAAGTACGCACGACTGCTTCCCGCGGGGAGCACGATGGTATTCTCTTTTATATCCTTCCGCCCCTGTTGTTGGGGGCCGTTTTTGCCTTCTGCGCCATGGCTAACAGCGATGGCGTGAAGGCTGATGACCAGCCTGCTGCAGAGGCTTCTGCTGAAGAATAAGCTTTCAAATAACACACAACGGAACTGACATGAGCGAAGGTACTCCTATTACCATGACCGGGCAGGGTCTCAATGTGCCCGATTTCCCCATTATTCCCCATATTATCGGCGATGGCTCCGGCCCGGATATCTGGCGTGCTGCCAGGCGCGTGATTGATGCCGCCGTGGAAAAGGCCTATGCCGGTAAGCGCGGCCTGGTATGGAAGGAAGTGCTGGCGGGGCAGAAGGCTTTTGATACCGTGGGTACCTGGCTGCCGAATGAGACCATGGAGGCATTCCGCACGCTTCTGGTGGGTATCAAGGGGCCGCTGACCACGCCTGTGGGCAAGGGTATCCGTTCGCTGAATGTGGCTTTGCGCCAGGGGCTTGACCTGTATTGCTGCGTGCGTCCGGTTCGCTATTTCCAGGGCATTGAAACTCCGGTGAAGGCACCGGAGAAGGTGGATATGGTGATTTTCCGTGAGAATACGGAAGATATCTACGCCGGTATTGAGTTTGAGTGCGGCACCCCCGAGGCGGAGAAGTTCTTTGACTGGCTTTCCCAGGAGTTCCCGCAGCGCGCCAATAAGGTGCGTTTCCCGCAGACCTCCGGTTTCGGTATCAAGCCGGTGTCCAAGGAGGGTACGGAGCGCCTGGTGCGCTCTGCCATTCAGTACGCCATTGAGACGAATCGTCCCTATGTGACTCTGGTTCATAAGGGTAACATCATGAAGTTCACCGAGGGCGGCTTCCGCGACTGGGGCTATGACCTGGCCCGCCGCGAGTTCGGTGCAGAGCCCATCGGCGATGGCCCCTGGTGCAAGCTGCCCAACGGCATCATCATCAAGGACTGCATCTGCGACGCCTTCCTGCAGGAAATCCTCATTCACCCGCAGGAGCATTCCGTGGTGGCCACGCTGAACCTGAACGGCGACTACTGCTCTGATGCGCTGGCTGCTCAGGTGGGCGGTATCGGCATTGCCCCCGGTGCCAATATCAACTACCGCACCGGTCACGCTGTGTTCGAGGCTACGCACGGCACGGCACCCAAGCTGGCTGGTCTGGATAAGGTGAACCCCTGTTCCTTCCTGCTTTCTGCGGAGATGATGCTGCGCTACATGGGCTGGACCGAGGCTGCAGACCTCATCGTGTCTGCCATTGAAGGCGCTATTTCTGACAAGACGGTGACCGCCGACCTGGCGGAGATGATTCCCGGCAGCACGGCTGTGAGCACCACTGCTTTCGGCGATGCTCTGCTGGCTCATATCAAGTAAGCTATGCCTGATCCAGCATACGTCCACGCGGCGTTCTCGTCTATAGCCGAGCGATACGTGACGGCGAATCATATCCTGTCCCTGGGTACGGATATCATGTGGCGCGCCCGCGTGGTGCAGATGGTGGCAGAGTGGAAGCCCCGGAATCTGCTGGATATTGCCACCGGCACGGGTGACCTGGCACTGGCTATCAAGCGGGCGTTGCCGGAAATTGAGGTGCTGGGCACCGATTTCTGCCGCCCGATGCTTGATGTGGCCGTGCGCCGCGGGTTAACCAACGTGCTGGAGGCAGATGCCATGAATCTGCCTCTGCCGGATGCCTCGTATGATGCCGCCACGGTAGCTTTCGGGCTGCGTAATATGGCCGATTATGAGAAGGCCCTGCGGGAGTTCCGCCGCGTGCTGCGCCCGGGCGGCCACCTGCTTGTGCTGGATTTCAGTATGCCGGAGAATATCTTCGCGGCGCCCTATCGGCTGTATCTGCACCATGTGCTGCCGCGTATAGCCGGTTGGGTCACGGGAAATGCGGATGCCTATGATTACCTGGGGGAGAGCATCGAGGCTTTCCCCCGTGGTGCTCAGTTCTGCCAGTTGATGGAGCGTTGCGGGTATTCCATGCCTGCCTGCCATCCCCTTTGCATGGGGATTGCCTCCATTTATACTGCCGAGGCGTAAGCTGCCGGACGCTCCCCCAAAAAAATGTGCGAAAAAAAGCCTATCTGACAAAATTTCATATCGACAAGAGCGGCGTAAAAAGGTACCATATAAGAAGCACCAGGACTGGTGCGTGTAATTTTCTGTAACCCTTTTAGAAAGCTAAAGATATGTTTAAGTACCCTCAAAAACCCACCCCTCCCGCCCCTGGCAATCCCTCCTTTGCAGAGAATGATGTGCCCGCAGAGTGGGGTACTCCTGTGTCTCAGCCTGCCGCAGCCTCTGCTGAAGGCGGTTTCTTTGGTGGCGAGGAAACGGTTTCCTCCCCCTTCGATATGGGAGCCGCCTCCGGTGCTCCTGCCACCACCACTCGCAACGTGCTGAACTATGACGTATCCGTGGTGGGTACGCTTCGTTTCACCGATGACCTGCTGGTGGACGGCTCCGTGGAAGGTGAAATCACCTCCGACGGCGTGCTGACCGTAGGCGCCAACGCCAGCATTCAGGCTGGTGAGAAGAACAAGGTGGCTGTGCGCACCCAGAGCGCCATTATCCACGGCAAGGTGGTGGGCGATATCGTGGTGACCGACCGCGTGGTTCTTGCCGCAACGGCTGAGGTAGTGGGCGATGTGACCGCCGCTAAGATTTCCATCGAGGAAGGCGCTGTGTTTGTGGGTATGTGCCGCGTAGGCACCCCCGCAGTGGTGCCTGCCACGGCAACAGCTGCTCCCAAGAAGGCTCCCGCTCGTGCTGCCAAGAGTACGGATGAGGCCAACCTCCTGGGCTGAGCCAGATAATCTCCTATCATGCCGGATTTCAGAACAGAACCGCTGATTGTTTCTACTGTTTCCGGCTTGTTACCCGCAGGTGAGCGCGACCGCCGAGTCGCGCTCACCTCGTTTCGTTCTGACGAGAGCAGAGTGCAGGTGCCTATGCGCGAGGTGGTGTGCTACGAGTGTGGCCAGACCTGCCAGGTGCCTTCTGCCGCGCTCTCTGCCAACTGCATCCACTGCCATACGCACCTCAATATGGCAGATGTGGAGATTCGCCCGGGTTCCCGCCGCCTGACGGTGCGCACACTGGGCAATGTGCGGGTGCCTTCCGGTACCGTGCTGTCGCATCTCAATGTTGTATGCCGTGATATGGAGGTGAATGGCCGTGTATCGGGTTCGTTCCGCTGCTCCGGTACGCTGTCTTTCAATGCATCCACCGTGGTGGATGGTTCCATCAGTGCCGGTAAGCTGGTGGTGGATAAAGGCGTGGAAATTGAGCTGACTGTGGGCGCTGTGGCAGAGGAAGTGGCTCTGTATGGCACCTTGAAGGGCCGCTTGCAGTGCAAGGGCAAGCTGCATGTGCACCGGGGCGGTGCATACGAGGGCGTGTGCAAGGCTGCAGATGTGGTGGTGGCTCCCGGTGGTCGTTTTGATGACCAGGGATATTTCTGATAGATGTTATTTTCGGGGCCATGGATATCCGCATCACCGGAGCCAGTCAGAACACACTGCGGCATATCAACCTGACCCTGCCGGCGGGTAAGCTCATTGCGCTGATGGGCCCCAGCGGTTCCGGCAAGAGCACGCTGGCGTATGATACCTTGTTTGCGGAATCCCGCCGCCGCTTTCTGGAGTGCCTTTCTGCCGGTGCCCGCCGCCTGCTGGCCCGCCCGGAAAAGCCTCATGTGGAAAGTATTGAGGGGCTTCCTCCCGCCCTCTGCCTGGAGCAGCACCTGCCTGGCGGGCAATCCCGCTCGGTGCTGGGCTCGCTGACGGAGGCCCTGGATTATCTACGCATCCTGTATGCGGCCATCGGTGTGCCGCATGACCCGGTGACCGGTGCCCGGCTCACCCGCCTGAGCCCGGAGGAAATTACATCGTCCCTCTGCGCGTTGCCTGAAAATACGCGTCTTACGTTGCTTGCACCGCTTTCCCCGGCCTTCGGGCAGAACCCGGAGAGTGATATTCTGATGCTGCGGAAGCTTGGCTACCTCCGCGTGCGGGTGAATGGAGAGATTCTGGAGCTGGATGAGCTGGAGAATCGCCCGCCTGCCGCCGGGCAGGATTGTGAGCTGGTGGTGGACCGCATCGTGATTCGTGAGGGTGTGGATTCCCGCGTGGCGGACTCGGTGCAGGCTGCACTGCGCATGTGGCCGGATGAAGTGCGCGCCCTGGTGCAGCCCCGCGGGGCGGAGCCGGAGCTGCAGTGCTATCACACGCGCTATCGCAATGCCGAGACGGGCTTCTCCCTGCCGGATCTGACGCCCGGTTTGTTCTCTCATTTCTCTCCGCATGGTGCCTGCGCGGAGTGCAATGGCCTTGGCACGGTGGAATCAGCCAAGGGCGAGCTGGCTGTATGCCCGGCGTGTAAGGGAATGCGCCTGAATCCTACAGCTCTGGCTGTTACGTTGAATTTTGGTGGCCGTGAGCTGAGCCTGGGGCAGTTCTGTGAACTGCCGGTGCAGGAGAACCGGCTGCTGCTGGAAAATCTGGAAATCCCCGCAGCTTTCCGGGAGGCTTTGCAGTCTGCCATGGGGAGTCTCCTGCAGCGCCTTGATTGCCTGCTGGAGCTGGGACTGGGGTATCTGGCCCTCTCGCGTGCCGCGAACTCACTTTCCGGTGGCGAGCTGCAGCGTGCCCGCCTGGCCGGGCAGATTGGCGGCGGCCTTTCCGGCGTGTTGTATATTCTGGATGAACCTACCATCGGCCTGCACCCGAAGGAAACGGAGCGCCTGATTGCTGCGCTGCATCGCCTGCGCGATAAGGGGAACACCATTCTGGTGGTGGAGCATGACCCCCAGCTGCTGCAGGCCTGTGACTGGCTTGTGGAGATGGGCCCCGGCAGCGGCCCGGATGGCGGCGCCGTGCTGGCAGAGGGTACGTATCAGGATTTTCTGGAGAATGAGGATTCGCCCACTGGTGCGTGGCTGAGTATGCGGCGCGTGCTGCCTGCGGTGGAGCTGCGCTCTCTTGCCGCCTGCAAGTGGCTGACCCTGAGGCATGCAACGGCCCGTAACCTGCAGGATGTGGAGTTCCGCTTCCCGCTGGGGGCGTTCACCTGTTTGTCCGGTCCGGGGGGCTCGGGCAAGAGCACGCTGGTGCATGAATGCCTGCTGCCTGCGCTGAAAGCGGGCAGGGTAGAGGGGGCGGAACCCATCACCCGCGCCGTGCTGGTGGACCAGAGCCCGCTTGGCAGTTCACCGCGTTCTACGCCTGCCACGGCTACCGGGCTGCTTGATGTGCTGCGCCCGCTGTACGCCGCGCTGCCGCTTTCCCGCCAGCGTGGGTATACGGCTGCGCGTTTCTCGTTGAATGCCCGCGGCGGACGCTGCGAGCGCTGCGGTGGCACCGGCCGCCTGCAGGTGGATATGAACTTCCTGGCGGATTTGTATACAGAGTGCGATGCCTGCCACGGTGCCCGTTATAATCGTGAGACGCTGGAGGTCACCTGGCGAGGCAAGTCCATTGCCCAGGCTCTGGCGCAGACGGTGGATGAAGCGGTGGAATTCTTTGCAGCGGTGCCGCAGGCTGCGGCTATTCTGAAAGCCCTGCTGGAACTCGGGCTGGGCTACCTGCCGCTGGACCGCCCCGTGACTACCCTTTCCGGCGGCGAGTCTCAGCGCGTGAAGCTGGCAACCTACCTTTCCAAGGCCGCACCGAAGCGCGGCAGCCGACCGGGCGAACAGCTGCTGCTGGTGCTGGATGAACCCAGCACAGGTTTGCATTTTGCTGAATTGGAGATGCTGCTGCGGGCTATTTTCCGGCTTCGTGCTGCCGGGCACACAATTCTCTGCATTGAGCATAACCAAGGCGTGCTCTCCCGGGCTGATTACCTGGTGGAGCTGGGACCGGGCTCTGGTACCGAGGGCGGTCGCATTGTCTATGCGGGTGAGCCGGTTTAATGCCCGCCATAGTGCCGGAGCATAATCATGAGCCGGGTGCGTTGGTACCCGCATGAGCGCAGGTATTCCAGCGGAGTCCTTCCTTTGGCATCAGTCGCATTCGGGTTTGCCCCGGCTCGCAGTAATTCCATGCCAATGCGGTAGTTGTTGGTGTACACCGCCTGCCAGATGGGGGCCAGCCCGGCGGCTGTTTCGCGGGAAGGATTGGCCTTGCAGCGGAGAAGTTCCACAACGATGACATCGCTGCCCTGGCCCGTGGCAATCTGCAGCGGGGTGAATCCGTGGTGCAGCATTTCCGGGTCGGCGTTGTACTCCAGCAGAACCTTGGTGCATTTCTCTATGCGACCCCGGCGCTCCTGGTGGCTGCGCTTGTATTGCTGTATCAGGGTGCCCAGGGCGGTTCCCTTGCTGCCTGTACTGGCGTCGGGGTTGGCGCCTCTGCTCAAGGCTTCATCCAGGGCATCCGCATTGGCGGCTTTGATGGCGCGCATGAGCTCGGCATTCAGTTCCTGCTGCCGGGACGCAAACATGCTGCAGCTGACCGTTGCCAGGCAGATGAGGCTCAGAAGGATAAGCCGGAGTTGCTTCATTTCTGCTATGCTAGCAGACATTGGCTCCGCTGGCAAGTACGCTTTTTCGGTCATCCTGCCTTATTCGGGGTTGAAAAACAAGCTCTCCGGCGTTATACTGCGCGCGCTATATGAATTTTTGTTCCATTGAGAGTAAAATGCAGGGCGTGGGCCTTTCCCGCGCTGCCATTGATGCCTTTCGCCATAGTGTGAGCGTGCTGACCTCGAATCAGTCCATGATGATTCCTGAGGGCGAGATTGAACCCGCACGTGATGTGGCGGATTGGGAGGAACTGGTGGCTGCCACGCCGGAGGCTGATGCCGCGCTGCTGGCTCAGGCGGTGCTGGTGAAGCTGAATGGCGGTCTGGGTACCGGTATGGGCCTGCAGAAAGCCAAGAGCCTGCTGGAAATCAAACCCGGCGTGACCTTCCTGGATACCATCGTGCGCCAGGTGCAGAGCCTGCGTGAGCGTGCTCAGTATCCGGTGAACCTGCTGCTCATGAACTCTTTCTCTACCAGTGAGGATACCATGGCTCACCTGGCTCAGTATGCTGATTTTGCAGATGCTGCCAAGGTGGAGATGCTGCAGAACCGCGTGCCCAAGCTGGTGACGGATACACTCGAGCCTGTGGAATACCCTGCCAACCCGGAGCTGGAGTGGTGCCCGCCCGGCCATGGTGATATTTATCCTGCCCTGGTGGGCAGCGGCTGGCTGGATAAGCTGCTGGCTGCGGGCGTGAAGTATGCCTTTGTTTCCAATTCCGACAATCTGGGCGCTCAGCTGGATACCCGTTTCCTTCGCTGGTTTGCGGAGAGCGGTGCTCCCTTTGTGATGGAGGTGACGCGCCGCACGGGGGCCGATAAGAAGGGTGGCCACCTGGCTACCCGCAAGTCCGACGGCCAGCCGATTTTGCGCGAGGTGGCTCAGTGCCCGGATGAAGATGTGGCTGAGTTCCAGAATATTGAGAAGCACCGCTACTTCAACACCAATAATCTCTGGATTCGTCTGGATGCCCTGAAGGAAGTGCTGGATGCCAACGGCGGTGTGCTCCCCCTGCCGGTTATCTGCAACTGCAAGACGGTCGACCCGCGTGACGCCGCTTCTCAGAAGGTCTACCAGCTGGAGACTGCCATGGGCGCTGCGCTGCAGTGCTTCCCCGGTGCCCGCGCTGTCTGCGTGCCGCGTTCCCGTTTCTTCCCCGTGAAGACCTGTTCCGACCTGCTTCTGCTGCGCTCTGATGCCGTGGTGATTGATGAAGCCGGCGCCATGAAGCTGGCCCCCGAATGCAAGGGCGTGGCCCCTGTGGTGCTGCTGGAGGGCAAGCTCTACAAGCTGGTCGAGTCTCTGGATGCCCTTGGCGTGCCCTCTCTGAAGAATGTGAGCAAGCTGGTGGTGACCAGACCCCACACCTTCGCCCCCGGCGAGGCTCTCACTGGTGAGGTTTCAATCTGATTCCTTTTTTTCAGAAACAGACAGGGACGCTTCGGTAAGAAGCGTCCCTGTTTTTATTTGTCCAGGTAGCGGTAGTAGAGCCAGTCTGCCAGCTTGTGGCTGCACCATGCCCATAGCGCAAGCAGAAGAGTTCCGCGGATCTTGTGTCTGCCGCTTCCTATGAGCCAATCGGGCAGCTCAAGGCCGGATAGCTCGAGAAACACACATAACGCGATGAGTCCGCCACTGCATATCACGACGGTCAGAACTCCGGTATACCGCACCTCCTTGTCATTGAAAAGGAAGAGCAGGGCACATAGAAGCAATGTCACGCAGATGAGAACCGCGATGATGCCGCCATATTGCGAATGGAGGATGAATTCCCGCATAGATGATTAATCCACCAGGTCTTCAGCCGGAGCGGCGCTGTTGTACCAGGCCTCAGGGATGCGCTGGGGACGGCCCTGCGGCATCTGCACCAGGGCCAGGCACTGGCGCACTTTCACGCAAACCTGCTGCCCATCATCGCGGCGGATTTCAAACACGCACCAGAAACGGGATTTTTCCACTTTCTCCACCCAGGCGTGAATCTGAATCTTATCGCCCATGAAGGCGGGGCGCTTGTAATGCACCTCGTGGCTCACCAGCACCAGGTGGCGGTTCTCCTGAATGAGGCCGATGAAGTCGATGCCGATGTTCGGGGCCATCTTGGTGCGGCATTCCTCGACCCAGCGCAGGTAGGCCAGGTTGTGCACCACGCCGCCGCAGTCGGTGTCGTAGTACATGACATCGTAGTTAAGGATAAATTGCGGGTTTTTCATAAAATCTTGTTAGAAGAAACGGGCAGGGGGCACATGCGCGCCTCCTGCCCGGGTTTGGATACAGGAAAGAAGGTCTTTACTTGGACTTGAGGAAGTCTTCCACCGCTGCGGTGATTTCCTTCATGTCGTCCATCTGAAGCTCGCCCATGTGGGCAATGCGGAAGGTCTTGTCCTTCAGGCCGCCGTAGCCGTTGCCCAGCTGCAGGTTGCGGGGGGCAAGGAAGGCGTTCAGCTCGGGAATGGAAATCATCTCCTCGCTGCCCTTGGGACGGGAATCAATCACGGTGAGGGTCTTGGAGAGGTACTTGCGGTTCGGGTATACGGTGAAGTACTCATCGGCCCAGGCGCGGGTGTAGGCTGCCAGTTCCTCGTGGCGGGCAAAGCGGTTCTCGATGCCTTCCTCGTTCACGATATGCTGGAGCTGCTTGTCCAGGGCATACATGAGGGAGAGGCAGGGGGTGGAGGTGTACTGGTAGTTCTTCTTGTCGATGAAGTCCCAGAGGGTGCGAAGGTCGAAGTACAGACCGCGGTTCTCCACTTCGGCGGTGCGGTCGTAGGCCTTCTGGCTCATGGCGCAGATGGCGAGGCCGGGGGGCAGGGCAAGTGCCTTCTGGGTGGAGGTGATGAGTACATCGATACCCAGCTTGTCGGTCTCAATCTTGGAACCGGCGGCAGAGGAAACGGCATCCACACACCATACAACGTCCGGGTACTTCTTCATGACCTCGGCGATTTCCTCCACCGGGTTCTGGATGCCGGAGGATGTTTCATTGTGGGTCACGGTGAGCAGGTCGTACTTGCCGGTGGAGAGAGCGGCGTCCACCATCTCAGCGGTGGTGGGTTCGCCCATCACGCTGTCAAACTTGTCTGCGGGGATACCGTTGGTCTTGGCCATCTTGTACCACTTGTCGCCGAAAGCGCCGATGGAGAACACGGCAGCTCGCTTGGCGGTGCAGGAGCGGATGGCGCCTTCCATGAGGCCGGAGCCGGAGGAGGTGGAAAGCAGGATGCGGTTATCGGTGAAGAGAATCTTCTGCATGTTGTCAGAGATACGCTTCTGGATTTCGGAAGCCTTCTTGGAGCGGTGGCCAATCATCGGCAGGCACATCTCCTTGAGAATGTCTTCAGATACAACAGTGGGACCGGGAATGAACAGTTTGATTGCCATAACTGGTGGGATTGAGATTGTTTAACTCTGGCATTCTACCATGCCGCGCAAGGTAATGCGAGCATAAAGTGAGGGTCTGTTTCAGATTTGCTGATGACTGCTGATGACCAAGTAGCCCTTAGCTGACAAAAAAAGTGGCAGTCCAGTCTTGCTTGTCTTTGTAACACTCGTTACAAAGGGTTGATGATAAAAAACATTTACAAACAAAAGGGCTGGACCGCCACCAGCGCTATTGTCCGTCAAAATCGCGTTGAGGTCAAGCTCGCAATCGACCATAGATACAATTTTTGTTGCTCTAAGTGTCGCACAGTACTTAAAACTCACTCTGTAAGAGAGATTTGCGTGCGTGATTTACCCATCGCGGATAAGGATGTCACTCTCTTCGTTGATACAATGCAGGGGTATTGTGCCTACTGTAAGCGATACCTCACTTTACGGCCTGAAATATGCCACCCCTCCTATGGCTACACGTGGAGACTGATGCGACTTCTTTCTCGCTTTCTTGTGCATACGTCAGCACGTTTTCTTGAGGAGGAATATTCCATTTGCTACACCTCCATACTCCGCATTGATAAGGAAGTGCTTGAAAATGATATTCCTAAACCTAGACTGAAGGATGTACAAGGCGTATTGATAGACGAAAAGTTCCTTGGGGCCAGCCAAGGTTTTGTGACGGTCTGTCTGAATGCGACAACAGGTGAACCATTGGAAATGGTGAGAGGCAAGGACAGCCATTGTCTCGATAACTTCTTCAACAGATTTGATGCGAAGGAGAAAAGCAAAATCAAATACCTCGGCATTGACCGTTCCAACGCGTACAAAGCCGCGGCAGTCAGGCATTTGCCACACATCAAGGTATGCTACGATGCTTATCACTTAGTGAGTAACATGAATCAGATACTCGATAAAATCCGTCGCTTTACGATGCGGCATCCCTCTTATACGCTTGAGCAATTCATGAAAGGAAAACGCTACGTGTTGCTTCGAGGCAGAGAGAATATCAGCCAGGACGCAAGAGCAACATTGAGGGAGCTGAGCGCTCTCAATCGGGACCTTTACATTGGTTACCTGCTTAAGGAACAATTCAGGCAGGTCTTTCAGACGAAAGATGTAAATACTGCAACACTACGCCTTATTCTCTGGATAAAAATGTGTATGAGAAGCAACGTTAGGATTTTGAACAACTTTGCCAGGAAAATCAGCGATCAATTTAACGAGGTTATAAACGGTATTCGTTACAAAATAAACTCGGCACGAATAGAATCAGCCAACGCTGCCATCAAACGGATACAGGCCAAGGCCTGCGGTTTGTTTGACGTGCGATACTTGTTCTTGAAACTACGGCAAGTTTACTTCCTGAGGCTTCAAAGAATGCACAAAACCGCTCGTACCTTCTACCAGCAAATCTGAAACACCTAAAGTGAATCTGTGACAAAGAAGAATGTTGCATGTGCCTGTTTCTTGCAGTATACTGCCGATATATGAAACTTGTCCGCCGTATTGCTGTACTTCTGCTGGCATTGCTTGCAGGGCCTGTGGCGCAGGCTGCCCTCAAGGAAGGGGTGGTGAACCGCATTGCTGCCACTGTGAATGGCCGTCCGATTACCTCCAGCGAGGTGCGTGCCCGCCTGGCTCCTTATCTGCGTGAGCTGATGATGCTGTATCCCCGCCAGGGCCCCCGTTTTAATTCCGAACTGGTAGCTGCAAAAAAGGCTGTGCTGAATGATCTGATTGATCGTGAGCTGGTGCTGTGCGAGTTCGAGACCAAGGGTTTTGTGATTAAGGAAGACCAGGTGGAGGACGAGATTAACCGTCGTATCCTCATGATGTTCAACGGTAATCGCAGTGAATTCCTTGATAGCCTGCGCAAGAGTGGTATGAATTACACTGAGTATCGCGAATCGGTGAAAAAGGAGATTACCGTGTCTGCCATGCGCGGTATGCGCTATGAACGCGGAATTCCGCCCACCCCGGATGAAATTGCTGAGGAGTACCAGAAGACGAGCTCCGAGTACCGCGATATCATGAAGGACAGCATTTCCTACAGCAAGATTTTCATTCCGGCCATGGATCCGAATGACCCCATGGTGACTCCGGAGGATTGCTATAAGCTGGCGGTTCGCGTTCGTGAGGACCTGGATAATGGTAAAATTTCTTTTGCTGCTGCCGCCCGTAAGTATTCACGCGATGCTCATGCGGCTGATGGAGGCAAGTGGCCTTCCCTGCGCCGGGATGAGCTGGCTGTAGAGTTTGCCAACGTCGTATTTGCTGCCAAGCCCGGCCAGCTGGTCGGTCCCTTGCTTGACCCTGCAGGTTTCACTATTGTGAAGGTGCATAATAAGAAACTGGCTGCTGCTCCGGCCCTGACCTCCCCGGAGATTAAGCAAAAGGTGGATGATGCCGTGCGCCGCAAGAAGAGTGAGCACCGCTACCGCCAGTGGGTTGACCGCCTGCGTGATAAGGCTGTTATCCGCACCTTTATCTGATAAAACTTTCATCTGCTGATAAAGAAGAAACCCTGGTCTTCGTGATGAAGGCCAGGGTTTTTCTTATGGAGAATTGGTGTGTGGGTGCTTCTGATAAGCCAAAGTTATCCGCAAAATTGGAGTTTGTCGGGCAGCGGGCTCGCGTCAGCGAGCGGAACATTGAGCCCGTAAGGGCGCCAGCTGGTAGCCCAGGGTGCAGCCGCGTCAGCGGCGGAACCCTGGGTTGACTAAGCAAACAAAACGAACCCCGAACG
>JAFYWX010000070.1 GCA_017546445.1 Akkermansia sp.
CTCGAGCTCGGCCTGGGACATGGCGCGAAGCACATTGCGACCAATGCGACCGAAACCGTTAATAGCGTATTTAGCCATATTTGTGATAATGTGGTTTTTTAAGTTTAGACCCGCCCGGCCACCGGGCCTGGCAAGGCAAGAGTAAGTATATAGATATCCCCCCCCAGAGTCAACACAAATTTGTTTTTCCCCCTCATTTCCGCGTTGTCTTGCGCGTCCGATAACATTCTCCGGGGCACGGCTCCACATGTAAGCCAGGGATTTGTACGAGTACGAAACTTTAAAGCCAGGCGGGCACAAGCCCGCGGAACATCCAAAATTCCACATCCACACAAATCCTTCGGAGCACGGGACTTCTAGTCCCGAAAACATAACCGTTGGGGGACTAAAGTCCCCCGCTCCGACAGAACATCCGCCCGCCAAACTCCCATTTGGCGCAGCAATCTTTGGGACACGTGAGGTGCAGCAAAGGGCTCAGGAACTGCGAGCTTGACTAATGAATTTGGCATGTTATTATATGGAGAACATATGCCTCTTCTGCTCCGGCAGAGGAGCCGAAAAAAAACATCATCCTCCGGGGGAGGAAAGGCGGCAAGCCGCCATTTGCCCGCATCTTCACACTGCAATAAAGCATTATGAAAAACATCATCGCTCTTATTGGTTTATCCACAGCAACGTGTCTTGCCCATGCACTTCCGGAGTACAGCTCCTCCCACCATCTGTGGTATCAACAACCGGCCGAAATAACAGCCACGCCGCTGCCCTGGGCCTCCGTATTCCAGAAAACAGACAACTTGCCCGGCAAGAAGAACAAGGACACCTGGGAAAGCCAGACCCTGCCTGTGGGCAATGGCCGCATCGGCGGCACGGTATACGGCGGTAACCGCCTTGATTGCGTGGTGCTCAATGAGGTAAGCCTCTGGTCCGGTGGTATCAACTCCCCCTACAACGGCGCAAGATACAGCTACGGTCCCAAGGCCGGCAGCAACACCTTCGGCAGCTACCAGCCCTTTGCCAACCTGTATGTAGCCTATGACTATGCCGGCGACGCCACGGACTACTCCCGCGCCCTCGATCTGGAGAAGGGCGAGGCAAGCACCAGCTTCACCGCCCAGGGCGTACACCACACCCGCCGCTGCTTTGCCAGCCGCCCGGATGACGTTATCCTCTACACGGCAGAGGCAGACAAGCCCGGCAGCATCACGGCCAATATCGTGCTTACCCCCTACCACGATGTGACCTACAAAATGGGCGAGGGGAACACCATCATCATGAGCGGCACGCTGGAAAACGGCCAGCAGTTCGAAGGCCGCATCACCATCGAGGCCAAGGGTGGTCGCGTGCTTCTGGCAGAAAACAGTGGGCACATCGCCGTTTCCTACACAGGGAGAGGTGACTACCAGATGCCCGTGACCAAGGCCTCCCAGCTTCCCTACATCCGCGTGGAAGGGGCTGATTCCATGGTCATTTATGTATGCATGGCCACAGATTATGAGCAGGACTTCGCCAAGGGCTGGAAGGGTGATTCCCCCGCCACACGCAATGATAAGGTGATGCAGAACCTTACCGGCAAAACGGTGGAGGACATCCGCGCCGCACACCAGAAAGACTTTGCCTCCTACTACAAGCGCATGGAAGTGGATTTCGGCCAGACGCTCGGGCCGCTTGCCCAGGCGCCCACGGATGTGCGCCTGACCTCCTACCGCAACCGCTACGACCGCCAGCTGGCCTCGGGAGACCCGGATCTGGAAGAACTTATCTACAACTACGGCCGCTACGTGCTCATCGCCGGTTCGCAGCCCGGTAACCTGCCGGTGAACCTGCAGGGTATCTGGAACAACAAGGTACACGCCCCCTGGGCCAGCGATTACCACAACAACATCAACCTCCAGATGTGCTACTGGGCCGCAGAGGTTACCAACCTGGCCGAATGCCACCAGCCGCTCATCGACTTTATCCGCAGCATGGAGCTGCCGCTTTCCGACAGCACCCGCAAGCACTTCGGTTTCCATGTGCGCGGCTGGACAGCCCGCATCTCCCAGAACCCCTGGGGTGGTGGCGGCTGGATTAAGTGGAATCCCCCGGTAAACGCATGGTATGCCCTGCACATCTGGGACCGCTACCAGTACTCCCAGGACAAGACCTACCTGCGCGAGGTAGCCTATCCCATGCTCAAGAACATCTGCCATTTCTGGGAAGATGAGCTCCGCGAGGTCGGCGCCGAAGGCAAGGGACTGCGCACCCGGAACCACGAAAACGCCCCGGTGAAGGAACTTACCGCAGCAGAACACCCGGAGCTGAAGAGCATCAAGGCCGGCTCGCTGGTATGCCCCATGGGCTGGTCTCACGAATGGGGCCCGCTGGAAGACGGCTGCGCCCACGACCAGCAGCTCATCTGGGAGCTCTTCGATAACACCATCAAGGCCGCAGCCATCCTCGGCGTGGATGCTGATTGGGCCGCAACCCTGGCCGATAAGCGCGACCGGCTCGTGCGCGACCGCATCGGCCGCGACGGTTATCTGCAGGAATGGATTGTGGACCGCCCGAACATGGTGAAAGGCCAGCGCCACACCTCGCACCTCATCGGTGTATTCCCCGGTTCCATCATCTCCATGGAGAAGACCCCCGAGCTGGCAAAGGCTGCCATGAAGAGCCTGGAGCTGCGCGGTCTCACTGCTGATAACCGCCGCAGCTGGACCTGGCCCTGGCGCACCGCCCTGTGGGCCCGTTTCCGCAACGCCGACAAGGCCTACAGCATGGTGCAGCATTACATCCGCTACAATGTGCTGGATAACCTCTTCGGCAATCATCCGCCCATGCAGATGGATGGCACCTTCGGTATGCCCGGCGGCATGAGCGAAATGCTCATCCAGAGCCATGCAGAAGCCATTGAGCTGCTCCCCGCCCTGCCCGCCGCCTGGAAGGACGGTAAGGTGAAGGGTATCCGCGCCCGCGGCAATATCACCGTGAACATGGAATGGAAGGACGGCAAGGTGACCAGCTACACGCTCACCACAACCACACCTGACCCCGCCCCGGTCACCGTCATTGTGAACGGCGAGCGCAAGCAGGTAGTGCCCACCTGCATCTGATTTCCCCCGGTTTCAGAAATCCCCCGGTCCCCGCAGCAACACAAGCTGCGGGGACCTCGTTTTGGGACAAGGGCCATTTTGTAAAACCGGTGTCGGCACATGTGTCCCAAGGATTGCTGCGCCAAATGGGAGTTTGGCGGGCAGCGGGCTCGCGTCAGCGAGCGGAACATAGAGCCCGTGAAACGGGCGACATAACAATAGCGAGTGGTGCAGCGGCGTCAGCCGCGAAACCACTCGTTTTAGTGAAAAAAGTCATTAGAACCCGTGAA
>JAFYWX010000071.1 GCA_017546445.1 Akkermansia sp.
CCCGCAGGAACTTATTTCACCTGCATTGCAGCTCTTGATGAGCTGCATCGAAATCTGCCCTTGGCAGATGAAATTGCCTCTTACGAGGCATCTAAATCCACTTAAAAGTGGTCTAAATTGCTGCGTTTACACCGCAGCAACGACGAGCTGTTCCCGCCCGCCAAACTCCAAATTATCAACCTATTCACCAGGTCGCGTGGGGCTGCATCATCAAAAGCCCGGAGACGCACGCGCTTTGCGCTTGAATGCGTGGGCGCAATCTGGTAAAACCGCTGGCAGCATGAGCAACGCGGGGATGCAGCAAGGCATGAAGCAGAGCATGGTGGCCACCGCCGCTATGCAGCAGTTCATGCGCACCCTGCAGGCCACCAACATGGAGCTGCGCACGCAGGTCACCCAGGCGCTGGCCACGAATCCGGCGCTGGAGGAACTCCCCCCGCAGGAACAGGAGGAGGATATTTCCGAGTTCACCACACCCGATACCGCCGCCGCCCGACGGCATGATTACCTGCTCGATTCCCTCACCGAGGCACCCAGTCTCATGGCCCACCTGGAGGAGCAGATTCACCGCAGTGCCCTGCCTGCCAAGGTGGAATCCGCTGCCCTGCTGCTGGTACAGAACCTGGATGACCACGGGTATTTCAGCGAATCCCCGGCAGACCTCGCCACCCGGAACGGATGGAGCAAAAGCCAGCTGAGCAAGGCGCTGCAAGCCGTGCAGGACCTCGACCCCGCCGGCGTGGGCGCCACCGATTTACGCGAGAGCCTTGTTCTGCAGCTCCGCCGCGAGGGGGAGGAAAAGAGCCTCGCCATGCAACTGCTCGAAACCCGGTGGAACGACCTGGTGCAGCACCGCTACACCGAGGCAGCCCAGGCACTGGGAGTCTCCGAACCCGCTGTAGCCGGGGCTGCCCGCCGCATTGCCCAGCTGAACCCCAACCCCGGCAGCGCTTTCCAGCGCGATACCAACACCGCCATCACGCCTGATTTAGTGGTCACCCACAATGAAGAGGGAGAGCTGGAAATCGCCCTTACCGATGCCAATATCCCCCGCCTGGCGCTCTCTGCCGAATACCGCGAGATGATGGCCGAGCAGGCAGACAAGCCGGAGGTGCGCCGCTATCTTTCCCGCTGCTTCAGCGAGGGGCGCGAGCTCATCAAAGCCATCGCCGACCGCCAGAAAACCATTCTCCAGGTCGCAAGCGAAATTGTGCAGCGCCAGCGCGCCTTCTTCCAGCAAGGCCCCGCCGCCCTGGCCCCGCTGCGCATGGACCAGGTGGCCGATGCCACCGGGCTGCATATCTCCACTATCTCCCGCGCGGTAAATGGCAAGTTCCTGCAATGCAGCAGGGGCGTTTTCGAGCTGAGATACTTCTTCACCGCCGCCCTGCCCGCCGGAAATGCCGGCAGTATCTCCCCGGAGGCCGTCCAGGCGCGTATCCGCGAGCTCATTGCCGCAGAAGACCCGCACCACCCGCTCTCCGACGCCGCCCTGGAGCAGAAACTGGCCCAGGAAGGCATCTCCATCGCCCGCCGCACCATCGCCAAATACCGCGATTTGCTCAGGATTCTTCCTGCCAGCCAAAGGAGAAGATAACATCTCACCTGCGCCCCCGGCGCGGGTTTTCATTTACTCTGCAAAAGTACCGCATTCCAAATCGGACTGGCTTCAGACCGCCGTAAAAGCGACAATTTTCAGGAGGGAGAGGCAGGCATGACGCGCCCCCCCTGCTTCCACGGGATTCAGCACATTCAACCTCCCTCCCTACGATTCGCCATAATGTCGCGGTGCAGGCTAGTCCTTCGCGGCCTTGGGGTCGAGGGCGTCGCGGAGGCCGTCGCCCAGGAAATTGAGGGCGAGGAGGGTCAGGCAGAAGAAGAGCGCCGGGAAGAAAAGAAGCTCCGGAGTGGCTTCCATGCGGTCAGCGCCTTCCTTGATAAGCGTACCCCAGGAAGAATTGGGTGCACGCACGCCGAGGCCGATGAAAGAGAGCGTGCTTTCCGTGAGCATGATACCCGGCACGGCCAGAGTGGTGTATACCACCACGGTGCCCAGCAGGTTGGGCGCAATGTGGCAGAAGAGGATGCGCAGGTGCCCCAGGCCCAGGGAACGGGCAGCCAGCACGTATTCCTGAGACTTGATTTCGAGCGTCTGGGTGCGCACGATACGCGCCAGCGTAAGCCAGCCGAGGGCGCCGATGGCAATGAACAGCGGTACCAGACCGAGGATAGGCGCCACGCTCTCGCGGCTCCAGCCAGTCGTTTCCACCACCCAGTTGGTGAGCTCGCGGCTGGGTTGCTCGATACTAAGGGAAAACACGATGACCAGCACAATGAAAGGCAGAGCAAAAAGCACGTCCACCGTGCGCATCATGAGCGCATCGGTTCGCCCGCCGATGTAGCCGGAAATAAGCCCGTAGCTCAACCCAATGATGAAGGAAACCACCGTGGCCACCACACCGACCAGCAGCGAAATGCGGCCGCCGTACAGCACGCGCGCCAGCAGGTCACGCCCGAGCTGGTCGGTACCAAAGGGGTGCGCCCAGCTGCAGTCGGCGGCAATGTTGGCCAGGTTGGTGGCATTCGGGTTGGCGATACAGGGGAAAAGCGGCAGCACAAAGCAGGCCAGAGCCATCAGCACCAGGAAAATGAGCGCAGCCATGGCGGCCCGGTTGCGGCAAAGGCGGCGGCGGGCATCCTTCCAGAGCGAATTTCCTTGTTCGTAGTTCTTCTTCATATCAGGCAGCACCCTGGGAACGCAGGCGGGGGTTGAGGGCGACCAGAACAAGGTCTACCACAAGGTTGGCAATGACGATGAGGACACCGTAGCAGAATACGAGCCCCTGAATGAGGAAATAGTCGCGGTCAGTCGTGGCATTCACGAAGTGCAGTCCCATGCCGGGAACCTGGAAACAGGTTTCCACCACAAAGGATCCGGTGATGAGCGCCGCAAAGGCCGGGCCCAGATACGAAACCGCCGGCAGCAGACCGCTGCGCAGGGCATGCACAAACAAGAGGCGCCCTGCCCGCACACCCTTGGCGCGCGCGGTGCGTATAAAATCTGCCGAAAGCACCTCCACCATGCCGCCGCGGGTCAGGCGGGCAATGTAGGCCGCATTGATAAGCCCCAGAGTGAGCGCAGGCAGCACGGCGCAGAGCGGGTCATCCCACCCGGCCACGCTGAGCCGCGGCACATGCAACCCCAGGGTAAGCCCGAAAAGCGGCGCAATCACAAAGGCCGGAATGCAGATACCCGCCATAGCCAGCAGCATGAAGAGCGCATCCGGCCAGCGGTTGCGCCAGTAAGCCGCCAGCATGCCGGCAGGAATACCCAGCACAATGGCAATACCCATGCCCAGCACACCCAGCCAGAGCGACACCGGGAACGCCTGAGCAATGATATCGGCCACCTGCACACCCTCGCGCACCAGCGAGGGGCCGAAATCGCCAGCCGTGAGAATGCCTTTCCAGTAATTGTAATACTGCACCAGGGCGCTCTGGTCCAGGCCGTAAAGGGAATTGAGCTGCGCCATGATGTGCTCCGGCAGCTTACGCTCACCCAGGAAGGGATTGCCGGGCAGCAGGCGCACCAGGAAGAAGGTGATGGTCTGCAGCACAAAGATTACCAGGGCACCCTGCCCCAGACGTTTGAGAAGGAGCTTAATCATGGCGTTACTTCTACGGCATCCAGGGGGTGATTATCGAGCATGAGCGGGTACCAGCCCTTCACGCCGGGGGCTTTGAGGTAGGTGCGCTCGCTCCAGTACAGCGGGATAATGGGCTGCGCCTCCAGCATGATGCTTTCGGCAAAAATGAGATGCGCCCGGCGGGCATCGGCACACCAGGAGTCGCGGGCAGCGGCCAGGGCCTTATCGAAGCGGGCATCCCCCCAACCGGTGCAGTTGTTGCCGCCGCCGCTGCGCCACAGTTCCACGAAGGTGGCGGGGTCAAGGAAATCGCCACTCCAGGAGGAGGAGGAAATATCATACTCCCCATTCTGCTGGGCGGCCTTGTAGGCGGTCCACTCACAGGCGCGGATTTCCACATGGATTCCCAGCTCCCTCTGCCACATGGCCTGAATCGTTTCGGCCATGACGCGCTGCACATCGCGGCTGGTGGTCATGATTTCCAGCGTGGGAAAGCCCTTGCCGCCGGGGTAGCCGGCTTCGGCCAGCAGCTGGCGGGCAAGCTCCACCTGTTCGCTGCGGGGTGCGTAGGTAAAGGAATTATCGTAGCCCGCGCCGGGCGGCGTAAAGCAGGAAGCCACGCGCCCCGCTCCGCGCACCACATCGTTCACCAGCGATTGCCTGTCCACTGCCAGAGAAAGCGCACGGCGCACGCGGACATCATCCAGCGGCTTGCGGGTGGTGTTCAGACGATAGAAAATGGTGCAGTAGTAGGGGTCCTGGCAATAGGCGCTACCCATGCGTCGGGTGCTGGCCAGCAGCTCCGGCGGCACATTGTTGGTAATGTGCAGCTTGCCATCGCGGAACATGCGGGTCTCTGTATAGCCATTCACGATGGGCAGGAAGCGGATGCCACGGTTCTTCACCTCCCCGGCGCGCCAATAGCGCGGATTAGCGGCCACATACAGATAATCGTTGAAATGGTGCGAGTCGAGCACATAGGCACCATTGCCCACCCAGTTGCCCACGCGGCTCCACAGGCTGCGGCGGTCGAGCATGCCGCCATGCGCCTCCACCGCATGCGCCGGAACCGGGCACCAGGTGAAATGCAACAGCAGGTGCAGCAAGTGCGGCGTGGGGCCGGCGAGCCGAAGCTGCAGCGTACGGTCATCCAGCGCCTTCACCCCCACCTGCGCCCAGTCGCACTGGCCGCGGTTAAATAATTCTGCCCCGACAATCGGGTAAAGCATTTCGGCATACTTACCACCGAACTGCGGATGCAGCAGGCGCTTGTAGGCGTACTCAAAATCATGCGCTGTCACCGGGCGGCCATCGCTCCACTGGGCGTCTCGCAGGTAAAAAGTCCATTCGGAAGCCCTGTCATTGTGCTCCCAGCGCTCTGCCATGCCGGGGTGGATAATGGTTTCATCCTGAGCATCCGGGCGAACCAGGCCCTCCAGCAGAGCGGCGATAATTTTGCCATCGGCCACGGCGGTGGCCTTGTGCGGGTCCAGGCTGAGGGGTTCCTGATTGTTGCCGACGATGAGAATCCCCTGCTCCGTGGCCTTTTCCACCGAGCTGCGGGAATCTCCACAGCCCGCCAGCAATAAGGCAGCAAGACTCACACAGATGGACGGCAACAGTTTCACGCGCATCATTCTACCACAACACGCACACCGCGCAAGCGCACAATGCGTCAGGGGAAGGAATAGTGAATCGGGAACCTCTGAAAACACTGCAAATGGCGATTTGTGGGGATGATGGCTCGCGTCAGCGAGCGGAATTCAAAAGCCCGTGAAACGGGCGGCCTATCAATAGCGAGGCGGTTACGCGCACCGTGCGTCAGCATGGTGCGCGTAACCCCTCGTAAAGAAAAAATAAGGAATAGGAACCCGTGGAACGGGTGACAGAGAGGGTTGCTA
>JAFYWX010000025.1 GCA_017546445.1 Akkermansia sp.
ATCTGCCAAAGGCAGATTTCGATGCAGCTCATCAAGAGCTGCAATGCAGGTGAAATAAGTTCCTGCGGGCCATAGGCCCGCACTATCTCTAAACAACTTACATTGCAGGGCAGAATGCCCTGCAGTGAAATTGCGGGCAGAAGCCCGCAATGAAATCCGCCACTATCGTGACGGTCTAAATCCGGTTATCACCGGTCTAAATTACCCGGCTTCCGCCGGGCAGTGTTTCATCCCCGCCAAACCTCTTTAGCGGGCTGATGGCTCCAGAACGGTGTTGATAATGCAGTCATTTGTGAAATCTTTGGGACACACGTGACAAGCAGCAGGCCGCCGAACTGGCGGCTTGACTTTTCGCGCCGCTATCGCTACAATAATGCCATGAATCAGGATTCCTACTTACCCAATGACGAAAATATGCAGGTAGACAGCGCATCCCGCGCCAGAGTCTTCCTCAACAAGGTTTACATGTGGATGGCAGCATGCATGCTGCTGACCGCAGGCGTGGCAGCCTATACCGCGCAGGATATGCAGTCACTCTACTGGGTGCAGGAACACTGCCTGATGCTCTGGCTGGGCACCATCGGCATTGTGCTCATCATGAGCTTCTGCGCCAGGCGCCTTTCCGCCGGGGCTCTTACCGTGCTGCTGTTCACCTTTGCCGGTGTTCAGGGGCTTCTGTTCGGCCCCATGCTCATCTATTACGGGCTGGACTCCGTAGGCAAGGCCTTTGGCTGCACCGCCATCATGTTCGGCGCCATGTCCATCTACGGCTTTGTCACCAAGCGTGACCTGGGGCCCTGGCGCCGAGCCCTGTTCATGACGCTCATCGGCCTGCTGGCAGCCATTGTGATCAATGTCTTCTGGCTGAAGAGCAGCGGGCTCGATCTCGGAATCTCCTGCGTGGGTGTTGTCCTGTTCTCGCTTTTCACGGCCTATGATACGCAGAACCTGCTGAAAATCGGTCTCAGCAATGATGATTCCATCAAGAGCAAAGCGGCTGTTCTCGGCGCGCTGGAGCTGTACCTGGACTTCATTAACCTGTTCATCTCCCTGCTGCGCCTTTTCGGCAGCAGAGATTAATTCTCCCAGCTCTGTCAACACATGGAACGTCTTACACAACTGGGCACCGAGGCTCTTGCATCCCTGCTCGCACCGCTGGGATTCACCTACACGCTGACTACCGAACCCTATGAGGATGGCATCTCCCTGCTGCTCGAAAGCCCGGATGCCCGCTTTCTCATCGGCGATGAGGGAGACCGTCTGGATGACCTGCAGTATATGGTGAACCGTCTGGTGCAGGCAAAGTGGAGCGATGCCCCGCGCATCCGCCTCGACTGCGATAACTACCGAGCCCGCGCAGAATCCAAGCTGCTGCGCCGCGCCCGCTCCCGCGCTGAGCGGGTGCTCAAGACCGGCAAGCCGCTGCTCATGGAGAAGCTGAATGCCTACCAGCGCCGCCTGGTGCACAACGAGCTGGCCACCATTCCCGGCATTGTCACGCAGTCCGAAGAAACAGAATCGCGCTTCAAGCGCATCACCATCAGCCGCGCCGAATAACGCCATGAAACGCCTCCTTGCCATCCTGCTCTGCAGCTGCGGCCTTGCCGCAGGCGGGGAGGAATATACCATCTATTTCCGCCATGGCACCAACACCAGCGCCATGGTCAGGTATCTGGCGCCACTTCGCGCCGCCGTGCCGCAGGTGGAATGCCGCTATGTGGTGCTGGAGGACAATGCCGAAACCATGGCCGCGGCCATCAACTCCGCCAATGCGCTCAATGCCGGGGTGGAGGAGCTGCCCAGCCTGGTGCTGAGCGATGACCAGGGGGCCTATGCCGCTATTCCCCTGCCCCGGCTGAGCGCCGCCACGCTGGAGGCCGCACGTGCTGCCGCCACGGCACCGGACCGCAGCCAGAAAGCCCGCCAGCGGCATTTTGAAGCGCAGCAATACCTGCTGTTTGCCCGCATGGCGCTCATTTCCCCACTGGAGGGGGAGCCCCTGCAGCAATGCCTGAGCAACTGCCGCGCCCTCATGGAGCACCCCTTTGCCACCCCGGCAGATAAACAGCGGCTGGGGTATCTCTGCCTTTACCCGCTGCTCATGCAGGAGTACACCACCATGTACAAAGGCGCCCACACGCCGGCCTCCGAAGCCAAGCTGCTGGAGGCTATTGCCGCGCTGGAAGCCGCCCGGGATATGGACCGCAGCACCAATATCGGCAAAAAGGCATTTGCCGAGCGTGAGCGCCTGCGCAAGGCCCGCCGCCAGGCGAGAACAATGGAATAGTGATTAATGATTAGTGATTAAGGATTAATTACTATGGCGGGCGGGTTTCATTTTTTTACTCGAAATAATCAGCTTTCCCTGCGAGTATCGGAGAGCGGCAAGCTGCAATTCTGCTACCTGGGGCCGCGGCTCGCCTGCGCGGATGACGCGCTGATTGCCCCGCCCATGGAGTGGCCGCTGGTGGCCACGGATTTTGACTCGCGCGGCAAGTGGGGCAACCACTCCGGCGAATATGCCCTGCACCTGCGCTATGCAGATGGCACCCAGGCCAGCGACCTGCACCTGCTGCACCACACAGCCACCGAGCAGGCTGCCGATTTTCTGCTGGCGGATCCGCTGCACCCGGAGCTGGAGGTGCAGCTGCGCCTGACCGCCTACCCGGAGGAAGATACCTTCACCCTTTCCACCCGGCTCACCAACCGGGGCACTGGCAGCATCACCCTGCTGCAGGCAGCTTCTGCCGCCCTGCCCCTGCAGGCTTCTGCCTATCATCTCTGCACCTTCCGCGGCGGTTGGAGCGGTGAGAATTACCTGCAGCAGCAGAGCATTGCCCGCGGCAACACGCTCGCTGTGGGCAGCTGCACCGGCATCAAGACAGCTCAGGAGGGCACACCCGGGTTCCTGCTCTCGCTAGGCGCGCCCATGCAGGAGGTAGGAACACCCTGCCTGCTGGGCGCCCTGGCCTGGAGCGGCAATTACGAGCTGAGCTTCAAACACAGCAGCTACGGCCACCTCTACCTGCGCATGGGGCACGATTTTGCCCACAGTCCCTACACCCTGCCCGCAGGCAGCAGCATGGAGCTGCCCGCCGCCATTCTGGTCTACAGCCACAGCGGGGCTGCCCACGCCAGCCGCAGCCTGCACCGCTACCTGCGCCGCCATGTCATCCCCCACGGTCAGGAAACCCGCCGCACCCTGCTGAACAGCTGGGAAGGCGTGCATTTCGATGTGCATGAACCCGCCCTGCGCGAAATGATGCAGCGCACCGCCAGCCTGGGGGTAGAGCTCTTTGTGCTGGATGACGGCTGGTTCGGCAAGCGGGATGATGATACCTCCTCCCTGGGCGACTGGGCGCCCAACCCGGCCAAGCTGCCGCAGGGGCTCAGCGCCCTCACCGCCCACGCCCGCAGCTGCGGCATTGATTTCGGCCTCTGGATGGAGCCGGAAATGGTGTGCCCGCGCAGTAACCTGTACGACCAGCACCCGGACTGGGCCATCCGCCTGCCCGGCATCACCCCGCGGGAAGAGCGCCACCAGCTCGTGCTCGACCTCACCAACCCCGCCACCGGCATCGACCACCCCGTGCGCCGCGTGCTCAGCGAGACCCCGGGCATTTCCTACATCAAGTGGGACTGCAACCGCAAGATTTCCGACCCCGGCTCCACCCACCTGCCCCCGGAGCAGCAGGGCAACCTGTTCTTCGACTACATCCGCAACTACTACACCCTCATGCGCGGGCTGCGGCAGGATTTTCCCCATGTCACCTTCCAGTGCTGCTCCGCCGGCGGTGGCAGACTCGACTGCGGCGCGGCCGCCTTCCACGAGGAATTCTGGCTCTCGGATAACACCGATGCCTGCGACCGCCTGCGCATGCAGTGGGCGGCCTCCTTCTTCTTCCCCGCCAATGCCATAGGCTGCCACGTGACCGCCTGCCCGAACTGCTACACAGGCCGCGAAACATCCCTCAAATTCCGATTCGATGTAGCACTGGCCGGCAGGCTCGGCCTGGAGCTCGACCCGCGGAAACTCACCGATGCCGAAATGGCCGAGATACGCGAGCGCGTGGAGCTGGCCGCCAAGCTGCGCCCCATCACCCAGCTGGGTGAGCTGCACCGCCTGGTGTCCCCCTACGAGGGGCCGGACTGCGCCCTGCTCTACACCCACGAGGGGCAGGCCCTCCTCCTGGCCTACACCACCCAGCGCGTCTACACCGACCAGTGCACCCGCATCCCCCTGCGCGGGCTTAATCCCGCCACGCGCTACACCCTCACCGAGCTGGCTCCGGATTCCACCGGCACCCACAGCCCGCTGCATGAGCAGACCCTGGGCGGCGATGCCCTCATGGCCACCGGCCTCCCCATCCGCTGGACCCGCCCCCAGCAATCCTGTGTAATTCTTTTCACCCCCTCCCATTAAAATCTCGCGGACACCGTCTGCGAAATTCTCTCTGCGCCAGCAGAAATTCTCTCGCCGTCAGGCGAAATTCTCTCGGCACATGCCGAAATTCTCTCTGCCCGCAGGGCAGATAATCCCTCTTTTCCCCTGCATGCAACAAAAAACACTTGCACCCGCGCGATGCATGCGCTACTATTCTCCCCAGCACGCCACTGCGCCTGCAAATCCCCGGATGGGTGGCAGAGCGGTTTAATGCAGCGGTCTTGAAAACCGCCGAAGGTTAATCCCTTCCGTGGGTTCGAATCCCACCCCATCCGTAAAAAAACATCCCCACTGCCCTCATCGGGTAGTGGGGATGTTTTTTTACCGTCCTGCCGCAGGCAGGATTTCGTCCGGCAAAGCCGGTTTTCGTTTTTCCAATAAAGCAAAGACCTATTATATCCCACGCATTGGAAAACTTCCAGGCATTACTCCTTCAGGAAAATAATAATCGGAGGCTTTCGCCCCCGCTCACACCACCACACATGCGAATTACCGCATACGGCGGTTTCGCTGCGAGTGATTGGCCCTGGAACCTAAAGTTCCTGCCGCACTCTTTTTTCTCTTTTCGCCAGCCCCCCTGTCAACTCCTCCGCACCGTTTACGTGGATTCGGACTTGCACCGCTTTCCTTCCCTCAGTCGAAGCTTCGTACATTTCAGTACTTCCTGGCTCTGCTGCTATAGGTTCTGTCCGTACAGCCGGGATTTCCCCTCGAACTTCCTCTTCCACGGTTCGTTACCTCCCCGCAGTTGTTCTTCAGGTCTGGGATTCCACATCATCGCGGCTCTTTGCGGACTTTCACCGCAGTACGCATATCGCGTCGGTCGTCCACCCACCGGGAAGGAATCCCCCTCATGAGCATCCCGGAAAAAATCATCCTTGATATTTGGGAATTCATCGTGCAGAAAGCTGAGGCACGGGCTCAGTCCCAAAAGAAGAAGCCCCCGTTAGCGGTGCGGCAACACCCGGGGGCTGATTCATGATTAAAACAAACTTGGAGATTTCTCTCCGCAACAGATTAAACCATAGAGAGGAGTGGGTGTCAAGCGTTTTGAAAACAAATTTGCCCTGCAAATTGCCCCGCACCCGGTTTCCCGGGTACAGGGCGTGGATTCTAACACCTTTGGAACGCAATGAACAGAATCCAGATCAGTTGCTCAGCCAACACGGGGTTGACTACCAGCAGGCGTGCGTTTGTTTTACTCATGATATAAAAGCCGCCTGGCTTTTGCCGCACCAGGCGGCGCGCACATCCTACCAGATACCAACAGGCAAAGCAAGGAGAATCCGAATTTCGCAGTCATGACACAAATCCGCCCCGCCCAAAAATTACAGAACCATTACAGCAGCACGCTTACACTTTCATAATCACTCAATATAATCCCACCCCCCGGGTCCTGCCGCAGGCAGGATTTCGTCCGGCAAAGCCGGTTTTGTTTTTCCAATAAAGCAAAGGCCTATTATATCCCACGCATTGGGAAACTCCCAGGCATGACTCCTTCAGGAAAATAATCGGAGGCTTTCGCCCCCGCTCACACCATCCGTAAAACACCTACCGGGAGGGATTTCTACACTTACCGTCCTTCGCTCATTTCTCCGGGTCTTGGTAATGAAGGAGAAGGACTGCTCCGCTATATGACGGGTAGCCGTCCCAGTGACAATAAATGACATCCAGACTTCCATCTTCGTTCCAGATGCCGATGTGCGATCTTGTACTCATCGTTTGGTCGTTGTTGGGTTATATATTGGAATACTCACACATTCAATGCATGAGGAGTGGGATAAATAACCCGCTCATGCATATATAGCCCCCGGAACGACCGTTTTTCACCGGCATTCAGGAAAAAGCTGTTTCTATGGTCATGGTGTCATTGAGGCAAAATAATTGTGTTCCTTTAGGCTCTAAGAAATGAAGATTAACAGTCAGCTCAAGCCTTTCGAAATATCCCCTCATTGTACAGATTGCAATTTTTCTGCATTTTCGGTTGTCCATTTCATTAACGCCGCTTCAACACTGATATTCTTTGTGACTATTTCCAAAAACAGCTTATGAATATTCTGCTTTCTGAGCAATGATACCTTGTCAGGCCTATCCGTGACTAGAAGACCGGCCTTCTCTAGTGCTGGCATTACAGCAGGTGAAACAAATAACCCCTCATATTGGCATATAAGCTGCTGGGAAGCTATATCTAAGGTTGCAATAACCATTTTAAACAATCGTTGAACCTCTTCAGGATCATTACCATAATCATGGAATATGTCCTCCAACAAACAGGAAATGCTTTTGAGCCACGGCCCTATCCATATTTGACAAGTATGTAGGCACTCTTTTTTCAGTTCCAGTTCCGCAATCGTCAAGGGATCTGGATTTTTCAATAAAGCTCGCTCAATATCTTTTGCAAACCACGCCAATACATATACTTCGTATCCTCTTTTGGGATTTCCCCGCTTATCACCGAACGGTTCTGGTGCTAACCCACAATGATTCTCGATTCGGATTTCTGATTTGAGGCTTTTGATAATTTCCAGTCTTCGATAGATATCATCCCGCCTAAATTGTCGTGTTTGCTTGATCATTTCACATTGAGTTGAATATAATTCGTCAGCTTGCTGACGAATTGTAACTATAAGTCCAGCAAATGCCCAGCCTGCAAACAGGGCATTTAAAGCACCAAAGTAATCGCCAAATGCCCCTAAGTTAAATCGACCTCCTTCAAACAGACCACTTGGGAGCCAATTCTTCAACCACTCTGGTGACAGCTGAACAATGAACAAATATAACAACCAGAAAATCAACACTAAAGCGACACCGATTGTTAGTTCTTGCCAGAACTTGCCTTTGCTGCCCTTGTTTTTCCTTATAGTATTGGTCTTCATTTTGTATGTAATCGCGCTGCATCCTTTAGGTTTTGGAATCTCTTTCCAACATGAGCAATTCCCTAACTTCAGCAATATGAGTTTGAGTAAACCAAATCTCTTCATCCATCACTTTAAAACAAACAGGTTCAGCCTCTTCTATTTTTCTCTCACTGATTGCGATTATCTGATTTTTAAACCTATTCATAATCGATAACATTCTTCGCATTTTTCTGTATCGGTCAGCGCATAGGGGACACAAGCTCAGGTGACAAGGAGCTAGCTCTGTTTCCATTTTATCAAAAATCTGACAGGCATCGATATTGGAGAACGAACCTTGGCACATTTGGCATGCGTACTTGGGCAATCCATCATACCCGTACAAGCTCAGCAGGTACTCTCTAGCACCACTCGCATTCTTACTGGTTCGAATATGCCGTTGTACATATTCATACTTACTCGGCTCGGCGAAGAAAAGAACCTCAGCGGCATGCTTTTTAAGAGCATTCCAGTTTTTGATGCGAGCGGAGGGGAACTCTAGACTTGCGGATTCTTTACTATTGTCAACCTTTTCATCTCTTTCTACCTTGAGGCATTCAGCCACCATAGCAGGAGATAGTCCAAAACGACGACGAACTTCATCCTCGAAGTATGCATCCAGTTGCTCTCGTGTAGCCTTCTTTTTCAAGTCGGCCACAATATCTGAGGATGTCTTCTTGAATCCGAGTAACTCATATACGATAGAATCTTGACGAATCTTTCCGTAGATATCTGGATTAAGGTCTTGTCGGGCTATTTCTTTTTGGGCAACCAGCTTGTTTGATTTATCATATAGCCATTTGCCTGACCACCCGTCGCTCCTCTCCCCCCGCAAAAATTTTACTAGCTCACAGGGTTCGTTCTCCTTGTTGTCAATGACTTTGCTTCCGATGTACAAAGTACCGCACAACTTAGACTCGTTTTCCATCAAGATTGAGTAGATAGTCTTCGATTTGATGTATGAATCTCTAGCTGATGGATTGTTGGCTATATACAAAAGAGCTTGCTTCAAGTATTCAATATTGAGTTTCCATCGGAAACCTGCTGAGCACTCCCACCGGGGATTCTTTCCTCTGTTTCCCGTAACATACTCGCCTTCCTTCATGTCCTCGTTACGTAAAAGTGAACCAATCACTCCTATGGCAGTAAGAACAGAAATATCCACTCCATTCCTGGAGTAAAGATCCAAATCCACAAAATAAACATTGCGGGAGATATTCTGAAGATACTCCTCAAGATAGATGTCTCCATTTTTGGGTAAGTACACTTTCATCATGTGCGGATTTCGCATTCTGCCATCGGTACAGCGTACGAGGAAAATATCCTTAATGATGACTTCTATCTCCTCTTTATGCTCAGAGTCATTGAGGTATTTGTACAAACGCTTAATATCATCAATATGCCGAAGCTCTTCAAAAACATAGTTTTCAGAGTAGCGATTCCTAATACCCGTGATAAAGAACTCGAATTCGACCGGTTGGCTTAGGCGCAAGATTTCATCGAAAAAGTGCCGACACTGCAAATAAATATTCTCATCTACATAACAGATATCGGGATTCCTTACTTGTCCAGAGGGTAAATAAACATTGGGAACCCACAGATTGTTTTCTGTCTTCCTATATGGTGCTATGAAATCCCCGTCAGCGGTTTTGACTATTTCCGAGGTAAGGTAATTAGGCTCCTTGCTTGTCTTGTCAAAAACGGAATGGACATTTTCCAGAATTTTGTAGAATTGAACAAGCCAAGAGTCCGGGCGCTTAGGCAGGAAATAAGGATTAGCCTCCAGCAGATTTCTAAGATTTTCCGGACGAATTACCGCTATTTTTAACTCGTTGACAAAGTATTTGTATACATGCATATATTCCTTATTTGTCTCAGTTAAACACGAAGGGAGCCATTGGTATCTAGCACCATGGCGCATTAACTCAGTCAGCAAGTCATCATCGAAGAGCTCTAGTAGTTTTTCATTGCGTACGATTTTCGCGTAACGAGCAGATACATAGTCTCCTGCCTTCGTGGGAATGCTAGGTATGACAGGGTTTAAAAAAAACTTATGGACGGCCTCATACAGGGGATAGAACAAATCATAGCTTTCGAAGGCAGACTCAGAAAGAGGCAGAACCTTGATGAAACTCATATTCAACCAGCCTTCCCTGCGTAACTCATTCAACGTTTCTATCAGCAATATAGAGGTCTCCTTAGCCAGCTTAATATTGTCATCATCATCTGCCGGTATATTGCTTCGGTTAGGGGTGGTTCTATATGGACCTTGAACTATAAAATCTAGCTCGCTTTTCGTTTCTGTAGGGAAATAAACGGAAATATATGGTGATTGAGGCTTTCTGCATTCGAAATCGTTTTCTCCCTTTTGAATCACCGGGAATGCGATGTCGACTGTTCGGTCAGAATTAACATCTACTGAGCGTGAGAATTTAAGGTAGGATATTTCAACCTCTTTGCCTTTATTGACAGAAGAATTGTGGCCTAACGCAGATACCAATAAACAATGGTCATTAATTCTTTTTTTATCTAACAAATACTCTCCTCTATAACTGTAGAGTCCTAGGTTAATCTCATAAAAAATACCCTCTAGATGCTTCATAAAAAGAAGCGTAGTGATTCCCAGATTTTGCAGAGTGGACGAAATTTTGTTTTTTAATTCCTCTTTCGAAGTAAAACCAGTAAAATCACAACCTACCGCATAAGGAAAAACGAATTTTGTGGTATATGGGTAACTTAATTCTTCAAGCGGAATATTACGGGGCTTAATGAAATCATGAATTTCCTCGGCAAAAGATGGCAAGGCATCAGCAGCAACGCCTCGATAGTGGGCGGGAGTACTGTATAGTCTGACAATTTCGCAAATGCTATAAACAGACTTAAAGCCTACGCCAAACTTTCCAATCTTATTCAGATCGCCTTTTTTGTCAGATTTAGCAACATCATGTAAAGCTCGTAGATTTGCTGCTGAGAATGGTCTACCGTCATGGTATACTTCGAGTCTATCATCAAATTGCACAAACTTTATTTGAGTTGCCCCTGCATCCTCAGCGTTCTGTAGCAATTCATAAATAAAATGAGCATTATTTGTATACAACTGTATAATAATCTCCATAGATCGACGCAAGATGGCTTCAATATCTTGGTCTTGAAGAATGAGCGTTTCTACATCTACTCCATTCATGGTTTACCCCTTTCTAATGTCAATGATTCCGTGAGCAATTAGCGTCGTATGAATATCTGCACGAGCTGTCTGCTCATTGATGTCCGATACTCTTGCGTTGTAGTTTTCTGTCGCCGACTGTAATTCGCTTTGGTACATCCTGATAATTCGCTCATCAAAAGAATCCTCTATTTTCTGCTCCAGAGTCCGCTTTCGATTTGCATAATTACTGCTTATGCTTTCCAATTTATAGTTTGCAGTGTTATGTACATTGTCAATGTACTGTTTCTTTTCAGTTTGCCACATGTTAATGTGAATTGGTTCCAGTATACTCCAAATGTCTGAGGTTACATCTGGTAACGGGGGAGTACATTGAGCTTCGTGTATGATGCTCAAAAGCTCCGTAGTAATAATGGAGTTCTCACAAACTGAGACAACCTTAAAAGCAGACTGAATGCCTACATAATTCCAGGCGTATATCGAGAAAGGATAACGCCCTGCCGGGATTTCATCAGAATAATATTCAAGATGGATATGCGTTGTCTTGTTCGTTGCAAAGTACTTGGCCGCCTGTTTGACAAGGGGATGAATGGGCGTGATAAAGAATGCCTTGCTCGCCTTTGTTGCAGCTTCTGCAAGGAAAGTAATTTGATGAATAGGTTCGCTCCCCTTCAGATACTGCTCCCATTTTCTTTTCAACCCTGACTTAATGTGCGAAAGTCCTCTGAAGTCTTCCAAAAGTTTAAGTCGAGCATCTTTACCCAGACGTATTTGTTTCAATTCGCCAGAACCGATAATGTATAGACCTTCGCCTAATCGCTCGTTAAGGTATCTTTCAACCAAAATCTGAATATTCTGATGGGATAACCATGGGCTTTCGGCATCTCGGATTTCCTTAGAAGCAGTATAATCAGAAAGGGAGAACCCGAACAGAGCCTTCTGTTCGTCCTCCAGTTTGGACAGCTCTTGCATTCTTCGGATTTCATTATCCGCCATCTGTTCGAGTTTTTTTCGTCTCTCCTCCGGACTTAATTCTGTAGTGAGCGCGATTTTTTCAATTTTGGAGCCTATAGAGCCGAGGACTTCTTCACATTCACCTACGCTGCGTTCAAAAACGCCTATTCTTTCGAGACAACGGGAATAAATATCTGCATCGACAGTATCCGCCGTAATGAGATTATAGATGTTTACAGCTTCACTTTGCTGACCTCTACGATCGATTCGACCAATTCGTTGCTCGACCCGCATAGGATTCCATGGCAGGTCATAGTTAATCATTGTGTCGCAGAACTGGTAATCCAAACCTTCAGACCCCACTTCAGTGAATAGAAGCATGTCGATGGCATCTTCCTCAGTCTTATCCATCTCGAATCGAGCTCTAAGATTCTGACGAACCTCGTCTGATACGCTGCCATCTATCTGGGCGACTCTGTAGTTCAAGTCGACCAGTTTTCTACGAACATAATTCAGAGTATGGCGGAAAGTGCTGAAAATAATGATTTTATTATTCTGCTCCTGCTGTTTTTCTTCTATAATCTTGATGATGCTTTCGAACTTGGGATCTTCCGCCGGCAAATTATCAGCAATCTCAATGACCTGTTGAGCCAATTTCACAAGCGTTGAGGATGCCTTTTCATCCAAATTGAAATCCTCTTCAATTTCTGGATTATCTGACATTTGAGCAAAGCGACGCTCTATAATGTCCCGAATATGTGGAGCCAAGCCAAAGATACAGCTGGCGGCTTGTCTCTTTATGGTAGACATCATGAACGGGATCATGAATGAGTGATGCATAGTTGATAGTGCCTTGGCTTCAAACTCCATCAGCTCATTATGTAATTGGGCTTGGAGAGGTGTAAACTTGGACTCTATGGTATATGATCTTCGCACGCAGAAGTCCTGAATGTCTTTTCTCCTTGTTCTATTCAGCATAGTGCTAAAACTATGCAAAGACTCAATGTCGGATATCAATTTGACTCTTTCATCTCGAGAGACCTCCTTAGCCTCCAATCGCTTAAGAACATCCTGATATAGGGGATTCCTGGCAATAATGTTTTTTCCCCACTGTGTAGATGTTACCTTCTGCAATGCCTCAGTTGCTGCATTTTGCCATCCTTCAGCGGCACCTCTGACAGCGCGAGCACTCTGCGATACGTACCCATTGGGATTGGACATCATCTGGAATACATCTCTATCCATGACAACATCCGGACGAAGAAGATTCAGCAGCGTATACAAGTCATCATCCTTGGTTTGCAAAGGTGTGGCCGTAAGCATCACAACAGCATTTGCATGCTCGCAAAAGTAGCGGACGCATTTATACGCGAAAGCCTTATCCTTGTCTAAACTACCATTTCGAAGTTGATGCGCTTCATCTATAATCACGAGATCAAAATGAGGCGCAGGATCAAGATCCAACAGTCCGTGCCTTTTTCCTCTACGATGAACCTCCCCGTTATATGCCTTACTATCTAGAATTGAATAGGGTATTATGGCTTTGTTATACCTGGAGGGCCATTCTCCATCTCTATGGGCATCTGATAATATCTGGCGAAGGGTCTGTCCATCTACCTGAGCAAACTCTTCATCAAAACGCCTCATCTCAAACTCCCACTTTCGTTCGGCAATAAGCGGTTTGGGGCATATAATCAAAATATTCTCTAATTCACTACGCGCTTCTAATTCCTTGATAATAATGCCGGCCTCAATAGTTTTACCCACACCCACACTGTCTGCAATTAAAATTCGAGGCTCGTCAGATTTAATCAGTTTCAGGGCAGGTCGAAATTGATAGGGAACAAAATCAATTCGTGCGGCATTCAATGAATAAAGGTTACCAGCAGACGGATTATTGATTTCATGAGCTGTTAGATTACTTAAAAAGGTACCAAGGTCGACCCAACTATATGAGGGAGCCATGTCAACCTTGGCTATCTGCCCTTCATAGTATGTCCGTATACCGCCATCGACAAATACCTCATAGCGTTTCATTCCATTTACCTCAGAAACCGAAAACACCATGCCCTTGGTTTCAGGATTACTTGTGAGATACACCTGATCTTTTTCCCTTATTTCAGATGTGGTCTCCTTTTCTATGGCTGGTATTGTTGTTTCCTCTAACGAGGACAAAGCGGCCGCCTGGTCATTTGAAAAATCAGAGCTCTCTATTTCTCGTATGAAGTTCTTGATATTCGCGGCATACTGTGTGATGGGAATTATATCCTCGAAGAAATTGAGAACACAATACAAATCTCTTATTACTAATTGTTTATCAAATGAACAACCAGAAAAATGAGCCCAGTTGTTTCTGATGCGCATTAGCTCGCGAATACATTGCCGGTGAGAAGACGGCAAATAAGCGACAGAACGCATGTCATACCATGATTTGTCGGCAATTCTAAGTAATGCAGCAAGGTCAAATTGTTCAAGGCTTGAGAATTTACCTTCCTCTGCAAGATTCCTTTGAGAATATGACAGATTGGATATCACACATTCTTGCCACCATTCATCAGTAACGCGTGGCAATGTTTTACCTAGCCATGCGCACAATTCTGTAGATACGGAATAAAGGTACTCGTTTATCCTGCTGACTATCTGCTTATTTCTCATGTACCACTCTCCTGGATAAAGTATGTTGCGTAGGAACCATCTTGTAGGATTCCAAATTCTACCATAGCTCCCTGATTATGACAAGCAGGAAACTAGCAATACGTATTATTTTTTCACACCTTCATTATTTTCTGTTAGATATTTATGCGACAAGATGGGTCACTCTCACAAGAGCGCTAAAACAGGGAGGGGATTGTCTCTTGTTCTCCTTTTTACGGACGTGCGTATATAAAAATTCTTTTCTACTGTCATTCCGTCATTGTGTCACTAAGACCGTGCCAGGATAGAGCAACCCGCCAGTCTGCTGAGGTCAGAATGGCGGGTTTTCCAGTTACTTATCAGGCGCAGAGGGGCAGCTCATTCCGTCGACACAGCATTTAATTACCAATTACCTTGCGAGTGCGGCATTCCATGCATTCCACTATCTGCCTTTAGAAAGCACACGTGTCCCAAAGATTGCTTCGCCAAATGGGAGTTTGGCGGGCAACTGTTTTTTGTCGGAGCGAGGGACTTTAGTCCCTCATCGCTTGAGTTTTCGGGACTGAAGTCCCGTGCTCCGAAAGATTTGAGCCCCCGCGTATAGAATGTACAAAGCAAAAACGCTCAGCAGCGGTTTTATCCGTTACTGAGCGTTTTTATTTCATCGGGCAAGCGGGATTCTACCCGCCCCCTGCGGCCCTGTCGGGCTTCCCGCCGGGAGGTATCCCGGCGGCGCAGGGTCGGCTCATGCCACCGGCATTCGCCGCCCACTCCCCCTTTGCTGCGGGGTCGTGTGTTCGATTCCCGCACTTTTCAGCAAAAGCAGAAAGGCTCAGCAGCGGCTGTTACCATTGCTGAGCCTTTTATCTCATCGGGCAAGCGGGATTCGAACCCACGACCCCTTGCACCCCATGCAAGTGCGCTACCAGACTGCGCTACTGCCCGTGATTTTGTTTGTCTTGCGCCTTAGAGCGCGTCGACAGGCGGAGTATACACCCAGTTTTTAGGATTGTCAACTACTTTTTTTCGTGATATGATTTTTTTTGCCATGAAGAAGGTGAAAACCGCAGTTGTCGGAGCCAGTGGCTACACTGGCCAGGAGCTTTTGCGAATCCTGCTGCGCCATCCGGGCGTGGAGCTGGTCTGTGCGACCTCGCGCCAGTATGCAGGGCAGAAGCTGAGTGATCTTTTCCCGCGTTTCCGGCATGTGCCGGGAGCGGATTTATGCTTTACTGATTCGGATGTGGAGGCGATTGCCGCCACCGGGGCGGAGGCAGCGTTTCTGGCGCTGCCGCACGGTGTATCGGTGGAATACGGGCGCGGGCTGGTGGAAGCCGGTATCCGCGTGGTGGATCTTTCTGCCGATTTCCGCCTGAATGACCCGGCAGTGTACGAGGAATTCTACGGCAAGCCGCATGCAGATGTGGAGCTGATGCAGGAAGCCCCCTACGGCATGCCCGAGTGGCACCGCGAGGAGATTGCCAAGGCCCGCATCGTGGGTTCCCCCGGTTGCTACCCCACGAGCATTATTCTGCCGCTGGTGCCGCTGCTGAAGGCAGGGCTGGTGCTGCCGGAGGATATTGTGGTGAACAGCGGCAGTGGTGTTTCCGGCGCCGGCCGCAAGGCAGATATCTCCCTGCTCTTCTGCGAATGCAATGAGAGCATGCGCGCCTACGGTGTGCCGCGCCACCGCCACCTCTCCGAAATTGAGCAGGAGCTTTCCGAAGCCGCCGGCGAGAAGGTAACCATCACCTTCACCCCGCACCTCATGCCGGTGAATACGGGTATTCTGACCACCACGGTAGCCAAGCTGAAACCCGGCACCACGATTGAGAAAATCACCGCCTGCTTTGAGGCAGCCTATGCCAACGCACCGTTTGTGCGCCTGCAGGGGGCCAACAAGCCCACGGATACCAAGAATGTGACCCGCACGAATTTCGTGGACATCGGCTGGGCAATTGATGCCCGCACCAACCGCGTGGTGCTCATGAGCGCTGAGGACAACGTCATCAAGGGCGCTGGCGGCCAGGGTGTGCATGCCTTCAATATCATGTTCGGTTTCGATGAGACCGAGGGTCTCTGGATTATCTGATTATTCCGAGAAACATGAAGCCGGTACTCCTCATAGTCGATGATGAGAAATCCACACGCACGGCGCTGTGCGCTGCGCTGGAGGATGATTATGAGGTGTACCCCGCCGCCAACGGCAAGGCCGCACGGGCTATTCTGGAGACAGAGCCCGTGGACCTGCTGCTGACGGATCTGCGGCTGGGGGGCGAAAGCGGCATGGATGTCATAGACCATGCCGTAGCCCTGCCCCGCCCGCCGCTCTGCATCATGATGACTGCCTATGGCAGCGCCGATGTAGCAGCCGAGGCTAAGCGGCATGGTGCGTATTATTTCCTGAACAAGCCGCTGAATCTGGATGAGGTGGAGCTGCTGCTGCGCCGCGCCACCCACACCCGCCAGCTGGAAAAGGAAAACGAGGAGCTGACCACCCGCCTGGAACCCACCGGCGGGCTGGATCGCATGCTGGGCGACAGCCCGCAGATGCAGGATATCTTCAACCGCATCCGCCGCGTGGCACCCACGCAGGCCACGGTGCTCATCGAGGGCGAAAGCGGCACCGGTAAGGAATTGGTGGCCCGCGCCCTGCACTCCCTCTCCCCGCGCAGCAACAAAAAGTTTGTGGCAGTGAACTGCGCCGCACTTTCACCCCAGCTCATGGAGAGCGAGCTGTTCGGCCACGAGAAGGGCTCTTTCACCGGGGCCATGCAGCGCCGCATCGGCCGATTCGAGGAAGCCGACGGCGGCACCCTGTTCCTGGACGAGATAGGTGAGATTGACATACCCACCCAGGTGAAGCTGCTGCGCGTGCTGGCAGAGCGCAGCATCGAGCGCGTGGGCAGCAACACGAGTATCCCCGTGAATGTGCGCGTGATAGCCGCCACCAACCGCGACCTGGCCGCCATGGTGAAGGAGGGCTCCTTCCGCCTCGATTTATACCAGCGCCTCAATGTCATCTCCCTGCATCTGCCGCCGCTGCGCGAGCGCCGGGGAGACATTGTGCTCATGGCCAACGCCTTTGCCAGAGAGCTCTGCCAGCTCAACAGCAAACCCGCCATGAGCCTGAGCCGCCCTGCCCTGGAGCTGCTGCGCCAGTATGCCTGGCCGGGCAATGTGCGCCAGCTGCGCACCGCAGTGGAACACGGCGTGGTGATGAGCGGCGCAGACACCATTTCCCCGGAAGACCTGCCCGAATACCTGCAAACTCAGGCTTATCTGCCCCCCGTTCCCGCAAGTAAGAGTGGCAGTATTGATTTTGAGCTTGAAACAGCCCCCTCTCTTAATCTAAAATACATCGAGCAGCAGGCTATCCGTTTAGCTCTGCAGCGCACTGCGGGCAACCGCTCTGCCGCTGCTGAGTTACTGGGCATCAACCGCCGCACCCTGCAGCGCAAAATGACCGAATCTCCGGACGCATTCAAAGATTTCACCTAACCATTTCTGAAGCAGATGAGTAAAATGATAACCAACAAGGAACGTACCATGCGCACCAGGCTGATGAGCATGCGCTGGATTCTCTTATGTCTCATTGTCAGCCTCTGCATGTTCCAGCTCTGCCTGACATACCGAGGCATGGATCAGCCCGTCGCCATGGACATGGCCCAGATTGGCAGACAAATTGCCCGAGGCGAGGGGTTCACCACCAAATTCATCCGCCCCATCGATGTATGGGACCAGAACATAGTGAACAAGAACAAGCCCCTTAACCTGGACCAGTTCCCGGAGACTAACCACGCCCCGGTGTATCCTTATGTGCTGGCCGGCGTTATCAAAGCTACAGGTTTTGATAAATTTGAAGAAAAGCGCATGGATGAAACAAAGTCCAACGTGTACACCGGAGACCGCATTGTTGCCGCGACGAGCACCTTCTTCTTCCTGCTGGCTCTGCTTCTGGCATACACCCTGTGCACCCGGCTGTTCGATGAAATCGTGGCCGCCACAGTTGTGGCGCTGATGGGGCTGAGCGAGCTCATGCTGCAATATGCCCTGAGCGGCTTACCGCAACCGTTCATGATGTGCCTGGTTCTGGGCGCTGCGCACTGCCTGGTATCAATGGTCAACGCCGAGCAGGAGGACAAGAGAATAAGGATAATTGTCTGGAGCGGTATCATGTATGTGCTGCTGGCGCTGCTTTGCCTCACCTGCCGCATGAGCATCTGGTGCGCCCTGGGCATGCTGGTATTCACCGGCATCTACTTCAAGCCGCGTGGCATGCATGCCACCATGGGTGCGGCTATTCTGGCCATCATTGTGATATTGCCCACCGTTATTCTGCTGGCCCCCACCGGCGGCATAGAAAAGAAGTTGATGTACGGCATTTTCAACGGTTTCGGCAGCGATGGCGCAGAGATGCTCATGCGCTCTGCCACCACGGAGGCACTCAGCTTCAACAGCTCCAACTTCTTCCTGCGCCTGCTGGGCTATACCTTTGCCCAGTTCAACAGCATGTATATCAACATGGGCGCCATTATCACCACCCCCTTCTTCCTGCTGGCCCTGCTCAATAAATTCCGCAACCCGGCAGTGGAGGCAACCAAGTGGGCGGTGTTCTCCATGTGGCTGTTCTCCTGCGCCGGCATGGCTCTTTTCGGTGAGTCCCAGACCATCAGCGCCAGCCAGCTGGCTGTGCTCTTCACTCCCTTCTTTGCAGCCTTCGGTACGGCGCTGGTCTTCATTTTCCTGGCCCGCATGCAGCTGGGCGAATCCTTCAACAGCGTGCGCAGCCTGGCCATTGCCACCATGCTGATTATCTCCTCCGGCCTGTTCCTCTTCCAGCTGCCCAAGCAGCTTTACATGGGCATCTGGACCAGCGCCCGCGGTATCCCGCACTTCCCGCCCTATTATCCGGCAGCCATGAACGGCAAGCTGCACAATATGTCCAACGATAAGGACCTGATTGTGACAGACCAGCCCTGGGGTGTTGCCTGGTATGCAGACCGCAAGGCGCTCTGGATGCCCCGCAGCATCGAAGAACTTACCCGCAACCTGGAGCCTATTTTCAACCGTGCCGGCCAGGGGATTCAGGGTTTCCTCATCACCCCGAGCTCACATTCCATGCAGGCTGGCGGCATTTCCGGCGTCATCCGCGAGGCAGGTGACTTTGCACCGCTGGCGCTGGAAGGCAAGCTGCTGCTGCTTGCACCGCGCCACAACATGGCCTTTGCAGAGCTGTTCACCACAAACGCCAACCCGAAATCAACCGCCCGCCCGCTGGCCAGCCTGGTTTCCTCACAGGGTCTTTACCGCCACCGCAACTTCATTCTGGGTGCCGAAATGGTGTACTACAGCCGTGAGGATGTGAGCGAACAAAACAAGTAAACCCACCAGATATCTTACAGCAATCATGCCCCCGCGCACCAAGAACAAGACACTGAATTTCGAGCAAGCCACCGCGCGGCTCGAGGAAATCGTGGAGCGTGTCAACAACCCGGAAACCGGGCTCGAGGACATGATTGCCCTTGCTGCTGAGGGGCTCACCCTCATCCGCAGCAGTGAGCAGCTGCTGGCAGAAGCCGAACTCAAAATTCAGAGACTGGAGCAGAACGTCTCCTCCCCAGTTGAAGAAAAACACCCCCATGACGATGCAGAATTCTCCCTCATCTGACCTGTTGAGCAGCATCTGCTCGCCCCAGGATGTCAAAAACCTCCCCTCCGAAAAACTGGGGGATTTGGCGGCAGAAATCCGCAGCACGCTGATTCACACCCTTTCCGAAACCGGCGGCCACCTGGCACCCAACCTGGGGCTGGTGGAACTCAGCATCGCCCTGCACCGCGTCTTCAATACGCCCAAGGATAAGATTCTGTTCGATGTATCGCACCAGTGCTATGTGCATAAGCTGCTGACCGGGCGCGTAGACCGATTCAACACCATCCGCCAGTTCGAGGGGCTTTCCGGCTTCTGCAAGCGCAGCGAATCTGAGCACGATGCCTACGGCGCAGGCCACGCCGGCACCGCGCTTTCTGCCGGGCTGGGCATGGCCGCCGCGCGAGACCTGGCGGGGGACGACTACCACGTCATCTCCATTGTGGGCGATGGCGCCTTCACCTGCGGCACCACGCTGGAAGGGCTCAACAGCATTGCCACCACCACACGCAAGTTTATCCTCATTCTGAACGATAACGAGTGGAGCATCGACCGCAACGTAGGCGCATTGTCGCACTATTTCTCCTCTCTGCAGGAGACAGATACCTACGCCTGGCTGCGTGAGCGCACGAAAGTCATCATTGAAAAACTGGCTGGAGAGGCTGCCCGCAAGCAGGTTTCCAAGCTGGTGCATGCGGCACACAGCATCATCACCCCGCTGAGTTTCTTCCAGGAACTGGGGCTCAGCTATTATGGGCCGGTAGATGGGCATGATACCCTGCGGCTGGAAAAGATGCTGCGCATCGCCTCCCGCCACAACGGCCCGGTCATCATTCATGTGATTACCGAAAAGGGACGCGGCTATGCCCCGGCAGCCAGCAATCCCACAAAGTTCCACGGCATCGGCCAGTACAACATTGAGGACGGCAGCACGAGCAAGGGCCCGATTATCACCTACTCCGAAGCCTTCGGCAAGCACCTGACCAAGCTGGCTGCGGATGACCCGGATATCACCGCCATCACGGCCGCCATGCCCACCGGCACGCGCCTGGATATCTTCCGCGCGCAGTTCCCGAAGCGTTATTACGACGTAGGCATTGCAGAGGAACACGCCGCGCTCTTTGCCTGCGGCATGGCCACCCAGGGGCTCAAGCCCTACCTGGCGGTCTATTCCACTTTCATGCAGCGCTGTGTGGATATGATTCAGCACGATGCCGCCCTGCAGGACCTGCCGGTGCGCTTCTGTATGGACCGCGCCGGGCTCTCGCCGGATGACGGCCCGACCCACCACGGGCTATTCGATATAGCCATGATGCGCGCCATCCCCAACGTGGTGATGATGCAACCCAAGGATGAAGCTGAGCTGGGCCACATGCTCTGCACCATGAACGGCATCAACGACCGCCCCAGCATCATCCGCTACCCGCGCGGCACGGCAGAGGGCACGCCCATGCCGGAGGAACTGCTTCCCCTGCCCATCGGCAAAGCAGAGGTGCTGCAGCAGGGCACAGATATCACCCTGCTGGCGCTGGGCAACATGAACGGCTACGCCGCCAAGGTGCGCGCCATTCTGGCAGAAAAGGGCATTTCCTGCGCCCATATCAACGCGCGCTTCATCTGCCCGTTGGATGCGGAGTGCATCCTGCAGCAAGCCGCCAGCACGCGCCTGCTCGTCACCATGGAGGACCATGTCATTGCCGGCGGCTTCGGCTCCGCAGTCATGGAGCTGCTCAACGAGCGCGGCTGCGCCACCCCGGTGCTGCGCATCGGCTGGCCGAACCAATTCATTGAACACGGCCGAGAGGACCAGTTACGCTCCAAACACGGGCTTACCCCTGAGGCCATGGCAGAAACCATATTGAAACACCCCGCAGCCCGATGAGACTACTCCCCGCACTTCTTCTGATGCTGGCTGTACTTCAGCCGATTGCTCACGCCCAGGAACCGCCCCAGGCCGCAGGTGCCACGGCGCAGCTGCCTGCGTGGCTGGTGGAATTCTCAAACCTGCCGCGCAATGACCGCGAGCAATACCTGCGCGCGTTCAATAATGCCAAGGTTGCCTACCAGCAGGGGCAATGGGTAGCCTGCATCGGCTACCTGGCAGACTGTGAAATGATTTTCCGCGGAAATCCGAATGTATGGAACCTTCGCGCCTGCTGCCTCATGGAACAGAAATACTTTGAGGAAGCAGCAGAAGAGCTGATGCGCGTGCGCAAGGCCATGCCGAATGACCCGGTAACCGTCATGAATCTGGCCAACCTGCATATGGCCAGCGGTCGCTATCAGGAGAGCATTGATACCATTCACGAGCTGCGGGATATGCTGCCGTATGAAACGGAGCCGGAGTTGCTGCACGTGCTCGATTTCAGAGAATTGCTCTGCCATGTACAGCTGGGCCAGCTGGAGGAAGCAAAGAAGCTGGTTAAAGGCCTGAGCCCCATTTCCGACACCCCGCTTTATTACTACAGCCAGGCGGTCTTTGCCTTGGCAGAGGGCAACCGTGTGGAGGCCTCGCGCCTGTTACGCATCGCCAGCAGTATTTTCTCCAAGGGCAATACCATTGTTCCCTTCCAGCGCGCGCTGGATCTCTCCGGCATAGCCGAAATGCAACCGAATCCGCCCTCGGGGAAATAAATGGAGAAGGACACCGGCACCATCCTTCGCCAGCAGCCGCTGGGTGAGCATGGACTCATCATCACCTGGTGCACAGCGCAGCATGGGCTGGTGCGCACCGCCGCGCGCCTTGCACGCAAACCCGGCAGCGAGCTCAGCGGCCAGGTGGATTTGTTTCACGAATGTGAATTGCTCTACCGCCCCGCTACCCAGGGCGATTTGCACACGCTGAGCTCCGTCAACCTGCTTTCCCCCCGCCTGGCGCTGCGCAGCAACCTGCTCAGGCTGCGCCTGGCCAGTTATATGGCGCGCCTGCTGCTCGCCACGGTAGAGGCTGGCACCGCCGACCAGGACTGGCACAAGCTCATCTCCGGCGCGCTGGACTACGTGGCCAGCTCCCAACCGCGCCAGGCCATTCTGCACCATTTTGAAAAGCGCCTGGCAGAGCTGCACGGGCTCTATTCCCCCACCCAGGCCCCGCACAATACCCTGCTGCAGCATTTCCAGCATCTCCCCGCCGGCAGAGAAGAACTCCTCTCCGCCCTGGCAGGCTGAAAAGCAGCCCACATTCAAGAATTGGCGATTTGAATGGCTGCTGTTTTTGTCGGAGCGGAGGGACTTTAGTCCCTCATCTGTTATGTTTTCGGGACTAAAGTCCCGTGCTCCGATGACTTTGCGACCCCGCCAAACTGCAATTTGGCGGCCTTTGGCACCTCAAAACGCAAGAAACCTGCCTTATTCAGGCAGGTTTCCGGGAAATAAAAAGGTGTATCGCGTATAACCAACACCTTACTTGGTGCGGTAGTACTGGTAGTGTACGCGCTCGTCGATGGCGAGAGCCTCGCGGGCAGTGCGAATCACGGAGGGCTCAGCGTCGAACTGGAAGAGCATGTACTGACCGTGGGTCAGGTGGTTAGACTCATAAGCGAATTCACGACGACCCACATTCGTGGTGCCGGTCACCTTGGCGCCTGCGGCCTCAAGCTTCTCCGTCATAGCGGCGGTCAGCTCATCGAGGGTGGCAGAACCCTTCATGTTCAGAACGATCAGTGCTTCGTACTTTCTCATAGCTTTTTTTGTTGTAAGATCTCTTGCTTTCGCAAATGCGGTGGCGTATGATGCACCTTTTCCGCAAAGAAATCAAGCCTAAAGTGTAATTAAGGCTAAAATTTCTGCTTTCAGCGGCTTAAATCAGATAAGTTTGAGGCGTACGAGGTCCTGAGTATCGATAAGGCCCACGGGTTTCTTGTCTTCATCGAGCACCACGAGGTCATCGATACGGCGATCGCGCAGAGTCTTCACCGCCACGATGGCGAGCTTATCAGCCTCCACATATACGGGGTTCTTGGTCATGATATCGCGCACCGGCTGGGTACCGCAGGAGGGGTCCTTCTGGTAGGCGCGGGCAAAGTCACCGTGGGTGAACACACCAGCCAGGGAGCCATCCTCATGCACCAGGATACAGGCACCCACACGGGCGGTGGACATAGCGATGATACAATCCATGATGCTGGAGGATTCCGGCAGCTTGGCGAACTCCGTGCGCATGATGTCGCTGATGCGGGTAAGGAGGGCGCGGCCCAGGGAACCACCGGGGTGGCTGCGGGCAAAGTCCTCCTTGGTGAAATTCTGAGCCTCGAGCAGAGCCATGGCCAGGGCATCGCCCATCACCAGCATGGCGGTGGAGGAGGAAGTGGGTGCCAGGTTCAGCGGGTCGGCCTCGCGCTCCACGTGCGTGTTGAGCACCACATCAGAAAGCTGGGCCAGCGTGGAGCCGGGCTTGCCGGTCATGCTGATGATGGGCATATCAAAGCGCTTCAGGAAGGGCATGAGGGTGAGGAGCTCAGCCGTCTCGCCGGAGTAGGACATGGCGATGCAGGCATCGCCATCCTGCACGATACCGAGGTCACCGTGAAGGGCGTTCATGGTGTCCAGCACCACGGAAGGAGCACCCGTGGAGGTGAGGGTGGCAGCAATCTTATCACCGATGAGGCCGCTCTTGCCCACGCCCACAATCACAATCTTGTGGCCGGTGTTGATGGCCTTGCGCATGGCTTCTACAGCTTCATCGAAAGAATTGTCCAGCTCGTCGCACAGGACCTTGAGCGCATCAATTTCATCTTCGAATACCTTCTTACCGCGGATGATGTGGCTGATCATAATATAAAAACTGATTTAGTGCTTTCACTCTACCACAAAGCACCCCGCCCTGCAATAAAAAACCGCCGTGGATTTGCATCCACGGCGGAAGAAAAGCGAATTAACGTACAATTTAGCCGTTCACGCGGCCCAGGTAAGTACCATCTTCCGTCTTCACGGAGATGCGCTGACCGGCGGTGATGAACAGGGGCACCTGCACCACGAGGCCCGTGGTCATGGTAGCGCTCTTGTACACGTTGTTGGCGGAGTTGCCCTTCACGCCCTCGGGAGCCTCGGCCACTTCCATGGTGATGGCGGCGGGAAGCTCGATGGAGCACACGATTTCATCGGTGAAGAGAAGAACATACACACCACCCTCGATGAGGTAATCCTTAACGGGTTCCACGATATCCTCGCCCACGCATACGTCCTCGTAGGTCTCGGTGTTCAGGAAGTGGTAGCCCATACCGTCCACGTAGGAGAATTCCATCTCCTCGCGGCTGAGCATCACGCCCTCAAGGAAGTCGTTGGAGGTAAGGCGCAGATTGTAGTCCTTGCCGGAAGCAATGCTGCGGATGGTCATCTGCACATAGGAGGCCATGCGGGGGGGAGTCTTGAGCTGGCTCTCACGCACAACGCAGATATCGCCGTTGTAGTTCACGGCGTGACCTTTGCGGAGCTGAATAACGGGAACTTTTGCCATAACGCGCGGAGAGTAGCAGAGCAGCCCCTTATAGTCAAGCTTTTTCTCACATTCCGCGCAATTCAATCACATGTGTCCCAAAGATTTCACAATTGACTGCATTATCAACACCGTTTTGGAGCCTGCCCCCCCTTATATGCGCGATTTGTCGGAATGAAACACTGCCCGGCAGCAGCCGGGCAATTTAGACCGGTGATAACCGGATTTAGACCGTCACGATAGTGGCGGATTTCATTGCGGGCCTCTGCCCGCAATTTCTCTGCAGGGCATTCTGCCCTGCAATATAAGTTGTTTAGAGATAGTGCGGGCCTATGGCCCGCAGGAACTTATTTCACCTGCATTGCAGCTCTTGATGAGCTGCATCGAAATCTGCCTTTGGCAGATGAAATTGCCTCTTACGAGGCATCTAAATCCACTTGAAAGTGG
>JAFYWX010000072.1 GCA_017546445.1 Akkermansia sp.
CCTGCTGCCATGCTCTGTCCAAGTGTAGCTTGTCCAGTGTCGCCTCATTGGCCAGATGGTCGCCCTTGGTCTCGATGATGACTATCTTCCCGGAGCGCGTTCTCACGATAAAATCCGGATAGTGGTTGATAAAGCCATTGATGGCGAACCCCGTTCGCGCGATATTGCGATGCCACCACCGGATATTGGGTAAGCCGGTGATTGCCTGAATGAGCTCCGTCTCGAACTTGTTGCCGGATTCCTCAGCCTCGTACAGACTCTTGTCGTAGATGGCAGTGCTGTCGATGGGGGAAATGCTGGCCGGGAAGCTGTAGAACGGGCGGCACAGAATGCGCCCAGTGGCTGGTATGCACCATAAATAGAAACGCTCCCGGTGACTAGGCGGGAGCGTTCCAAGAGAAATTGTATCAGCGAACTATAATTCTGATGGGTTTATTATAGTCAATCATGACTTTTTGTCAATAGCTTTACGAAACTTTTTATTTTTAAGAGAGAGAGAAACACCCGGTCGGGGAGTCAATCCGACCGGGTGGAGCCTATTTACTCATCGTGTGACTTTCATCACAAACAGGATTACCTGCAAGATGAGCACTATCAGCTCAATCATGGTTATAGTTCGCATGACTTCTTTCTCTTCCAGTCAGGTTCAACTGCTGTTCCGTACCTTTGCGGCTACGATACACACAGCGGACAGGACCGGTTTACTCTCCGCTGAGAAGTGCCGTAGACACCTATCAGCCGGAACTGATAGCGGAAGAGCAGGATTATTCTACCATATAGCCACATCTTGTTCAAGTCCGGCAGAAGAGAGTTTGTTGTCATGTTGCTACAGTGGAAGAATTTCCTCCAAGTGTTCATGTATAAATGCTCCGGGCAGATGTACTCTGAACAGAAGATAAATCCTTAATCTCGAATGCTGTATTTCATTTTTCATGACCTCTTACAAGCGATGTGACAGTCTCTCGAACGGGGCAGCGTTTTTTGATTTTCTGCTACAGCATTGGGGATGCTGATACCATGGATATTAAGCCTTCTCAATAGATGAGGACTATCATCTGTTGGTTTCTTTGTCTTACCCCCTTGCTAAAAAAACGCAAAAGGTGTGAAATTTTAATCATTTTTGTATCTTTAGGCTTGCTACAGCAACCCCAATGCTGTAAATTAGCTCCCGCTGATTCGTGGCAGGTCTCTCATCCTCCCGTCGCGCGTGGGAATGGGTACCCCTGCACGAACATCTCGAAACTCTTAAGAAACAAAATCAAACAAATATGAAAAAAACACTTATAGCTCTGATGGCCCTGGGAACAAGTGTTATGGCTGACAGCATAGCACTTAGCTCGACCTCGACAGCTGGTAATTATAATTCGACTACGCACGGTTTCTTCCTCAGCTTATCCTCAGACGAGCTGCAGATTACAACCCCTGGTGTTACCCTCCCCGATGTTCTTGCATTGGACAGCATTACGCTTAAGGCAAGCAATGCTGCCAGTGTGGGTAACAACGTAACATATGGTCTGGTTGTGCTTGGGCAGAATGATAACACAGTGCTGGGTTTCTCTACCTCGACTGTAACGAGTGCTGCAAACAACGATGTGACGTTTGCATTTACTGGCATCGCCAGTGAGGAGCTCCTCCTTACAAGCAAGGATACATATCGCTTTATTACCGTGAGCTCTGGTGTGCTGGATTTGTTTACGGACTCCACTAAGACATATGTGTACAATGCTGGCGGTACCGGCGCAGTCAGCTATGAGACAAACGCGAACACCGTTACTATCTCGCAGGGCCTGACCGCACCCGGTCTGCGCTGGAATTATGATACAAGCGCCTCTGTTGATGATTGCTGTGCTATTTTCTCATCTGCAATTGGTACGGGTAAGGCCGAATATTCTCCGGTCATAACCAACATGACGGTTAATATCATTCCTGAGCCCGCTACTGCAACGCTGAGCCTGCTTGCTCTGGCTGGTCTGGCCGCCCGCCGCCGCCGTAAGTAAAACAAACAAGTTCAAATTAAAGCCCTGAACAGGGGCGAGAGATAACAGCCGGGGGTAAGCTCATGCAAACGAGTACAGCCCCCGGCTTTGTTCTTTTCTCCCCTTGCGGGGCGCAACCCATGCCGCGTGGACAGCGCAGCGCGGAAATGACACCGAAACGGATTGACATCCGATGTTGTTTTGTTGTATGATGCGCACAATGTTCACCTATCTGCCTTTCGGGCAGAAGTGCCTCAATTTCGACAGCATTACAGCGATTTTTTAATTTTCCCGACATCAAGCATATGAAAAAAACTCTCTTCCTTCTCCTTGCCTTATCAGGTATAGTGACAGCGCGTGCTGCCACATTGGATTCCTTTACAGAGATAGATTTAGGCAACCTAAACAACAATAACTATACGGTGGCGACGGCAGATGCGTCCTCCGCCTGGAGCGTCTCCCTGACCGTTGATGCAGGGACGCTTCGCAAGTATATGGAAAAGGGTACGCCGGTGTATAATTCCTTATACCCCGATACCCCATCCGGAGCATTAATTGGAGGCGATTCAAACAGTGGCTTGCAGATAGTGAATGTCTCCTTAGTCAACAATGACGGCCTCAACCGAATCGGGCTTGATACCAATTATAGTTCCATCTGGCCGCCTGCAACAGACGCAACCAATTCCCGGGAGCCCATCAATAATCAATACAGCCATCAGGGAGCCATATCCGCCTCAGGTATATATGGAAGCTGGAACGGAGTCGGCAGTAATAATGCCGCCATTGGCAATTACGCTGTCGGGTCACTGGATTTTGCTACCCTCGATTGGGATAAAGTGGGCACTGTAGCCCTTACCATGACCTATGAGTACGGAACTACTGAAACCGGCATAGGCACCGGTCTGGCCATTTCTGTATACGACAAGCGCGGAAATCTGCTGGACTCTTCGTACGGGACGAACACGGGATTGCGCACAAATGCTCTTATATCTTCCATTTACTTCAACGATGCGGTAACCAGTGCTTATTTATATTCTGACCGTATAACGGCAGAAAATGCGGCCTCTATCAATGAACAAATCGGGCTGGCTCAGATTGGCATTAGCAAATGGAATCTTACGGTCAACGAAATCAGCGATATCATCATTGCTGGAGATTCCACCCGCCGCGACATTGATTGGGCGGTAACCGCTACCTATGAACTGACCGCCAGCCAGACATGGGACAACAGCCAGAATCAACTCTGGGCTGATGAGGAGTATCTGATGGCGACAAACGGCTATGTCACCATCACTGCTGCAGACGAAGTGACTGCTGATTTGAAGGTTTCCGGTGCAAATCGATTCCTGATTAACAGGGAAGGCGCCGTCACTCAGATTACCGGGCTGCACGATGTCGAATTCAGCAATATGGGGCTGAATTCGGTAAGCCCTAGCTCGTCTCCCTCATCGGTTATTGAGCATGCTGCCATCGAAATTGCTACCGAGGCTTCCTTGTCCATCAGCGATAACAGCGGAAAGGTAAGTTTTACAGATTATGATATCAGCTCTGCATCGCCGGATTTGCACATAAATGGCGGAGTATTCTGGCTGGGCTCCGACTCGGCTACGCTGGAAATCTCCCGCAACGGAGGTGGAGTCGTTTTCCAGAATCTGGCAATAACACGTGCGGACAGCACAAATAATGTCGCCGGTGGTGTTTTTTACGATGCCAGCAACTCAACATCCTCAATACCTAATAATGACATCCGAATCAATGCTAACGGGAGTAACGAGGATGGAGTGAGTGTCTTGTTCGACAACGTCTCTCTCTCCTCCATCGGCAGTGTCTATGGTGGCGTGGCGTATATGACTAAGGGGCACCTGCAGATAGCTGAAAACCAGGGTGATGTGGTATTCTCCTCCAACAGTATATCAACTGTCGGTAGCAAGACGCTGAATGGCGGTGCCATTTACCTGGGTACAGGTGCCACTGCACATCTGGATAACAACCAGGGCGATGTCATCTTCAGCGGTAATACCGCAACTGGCGAAACAGGCGCAAGCCATGGTGCTGCCGTATTCGGCTCGGGTGGCACTGCAACTGCATTCTCTGCCAGTGGCAATAGCGGTCAGGTGGCATTCTCTGATAACGCAGCTGCCGGTAAAACGGCAAATGGTGCGGCGATTTACATGGCATCTGGTTCCATAACCATGGATGGCAATGGCTCCGTGCTGATTTCCGGTAACCATGCAGACAATACCACCACCACCATTTCCAAGATGTATGGTGGTGCCATTTATTCCACGGGCCTGCTGAGCATTTCCGGCAACACCGGAAGTGTTACCATAGAGAATAACTACCTGAGCACAAGGGCCACTGGAACCAAAGCCACGAACTCAGTCATGGGTGGTGCTATCTACTCCACTAGCAAGGCCATGACCATTTCGAACAATGCCGGCGGTGTCAGCATCACCGGTAACCATGTGGACGCCACAGGCGTATCGGCCTCTTCCTATGTGGGTGGCGGTGCCATTTATGGCACCAACGCGCCGCTGGTTATGGAGGGTAATGGTGATGTGGAGTTCAGCGGAAACTATGTGCGCCTGCAGAACAGCCTGTCATTCAACGCGGTTACTCTGAAGCCCACCAAGGCCACCACCGATGCTGCCCCCATCATGAAACTGGCTGCCGGTGAAGGGAAGAGCATAATCTTCCGCGATTCCGTGAACATCAACGCCAGCACCAGCCAGGTGGTCAGCCTGAATGCAGATTACACAGATGCCGAGGGGGAAACCCGCCAGGCTACCGGCGATATCGTATTCACCGGAAAGGATGCTGCCGGAAACGACACGGCCCAGCGCATTGTGAACCTCAAGACCTCCCTTGGGCTGGCTGATACAACGGCAACGGATGCCGAGGTAAGCGCTTCTCAGACGAGCAATCTGAATGCTGCAGTGAAACTGCATAACGGCACCCTGCGTGTGGAGGATGGCGCTCATCTTCAGAGCACGAGCCTCTCGGTTGCGGCAGATGCCACCGTGAAACTGACAAACGGCGCTATAACGCTGGGCGGAAGTGTCACGCTGAGCTCTGGTGCAACAACCGGGGCGATTGCTGATGTGCTCCTCGAAAAGGGTAGCATCGCTGGTGGTGGTGCCCAGGCTGCTGTGTCTGATGTCTTCATCAGTGCAATCAACGAGACCTTTGCCATTTCCGGCGTAACCATGGAGAATGTGCACTTTGAGTCAGTGCTCACTACCTTGACTCTGGCCAATGTGAGCTTTGATAATGGCAGCAGCTTCTCTGTGGGTGAATCCGGTGTCATCATTCTGGACAACGCTGTGGTGAATTACTCGCTGGATAATCTTGCGAACGGCAGTGGTATATTCATTGCCGATCTGACGGATCTCTTCCATTGCTCCACAGAGGGTCAGCTGGAGCTGAACCTTGACACGAAGGTACTTGCACAGCATGGCTACAGCGGCCTGGCCGTACAGTTCGGTGAAGATGTGAATGCAGAATCGCTGGCGATTAAGCTCGATGGCGTTACCTATGATTATGCCGGTGCTGTAGGTTCGAATGGGGCGCCGAGTTTCAGCATCAATATCGTCCCCGAGCCCACCACTGCAACGCTGAGCCTGCTGGCTCTGGCTGGCCTTGCCGCCCGCCGCCGTCGTCGCTAAGGCGATTAAGCGCCGCAGACGCAAGTAAGACAAAGCCCGAATCACTCACAATATAGATTCGCGGAGGCTTCGTAAAAAACCGCATCAGGATACCTGATGCGGTTTTTTACGCCTATTATCAATGGAAGCGCCCCACCGGTGACTAGGCGGGGGCTCAAATCCTTCGGAGCACGGGACTTCAGTCCCGAAAACTCAAGCGATGAGGGACTAAAGTCCCTTGCTCCGACAAAAACAGTTGCCCGCCAAACTCCCATTTGGCGCAGCGGTAGTCAGGCTGTGGCAGATGTCTGCGGTGGCAAGGATTCCGGGGAAAGGGAGCATGGGCACGAGATTACCTTATTGATTCGAGTATTCGGGGTGCGGCGTGCAGCCGAGTTTGCGGAGCAGATTCACGCATTCCTTATCATGCGAGCTTAAGGCATCCCCTCGCCGCAGCATCTGCTCCAATCGGGTGAGTCCATCGTCGGCATGTGCATTCAAATCGGCGCCTGCCTGGGCCAGCATCTGGATGATGGGTGCGCAGGAATGCTGCTGCGGTATCGGGAGGTCATGCACATACGGCAGCGCCAGCAGCGGGGTGAGCCCCTGCGCGTCGCGGGCGTTCACGTCTGCCCCGGCTTCAATGAGCAGCTTTGCCTTCAGGTCTTTCTGCGGGCAGAAGGAGTTGATGTAGAAAAGGGCGGTGCGTCCCTGAGCATCACGCGCATTCACATCCACCCCGGCGCGGAGCCATTTGTACACCTCGATGGCGGGCTGGTGCGGGTCTGCCACGGCCAGCATCAGCTGAGTGCGCCCGGCTTCGTCTACAGCCTGAGCCCTCTGTTTCAGCTTTGCCAGCACAGCCTGCGGATTCCCCAGAATCTGCTGGATACCCAGACCGAGCTTCTTTTCGCGAGCCAGCATGAAGGCGGTTTTACCGTCCTTATCCCTGCGGGTGGCATCCAGCCCCAGCTCGATAAAATGGCGGGCGAGCTCCATATTCTGCCAGAAATTGGTATTCTTTGTCACCAGATGGCAGAAGTAGGGAGTGTGCCACGTTTCATCATTCAGCACCGCCCCGTGGCAGATGAGCAGATTGACGGTTTCAACCTTGGACGGAGTCCGATGCAGCAGCAGATGCCGGAGCCAACTGCTGGTTACCTCCGCATCGACATCCCTCACACGGAACCCGTGCTGCAGGAGCAGCGGCACCAGCTGCTCTGAAAACTCACTATAAACCGCGCGAGACATCAGCGTCGAACCATCCAGATTCGGGTCGGCTCCGGCCTGCAGCAACAGGGCGGCGATGATGACCTCGTTCTTTTTCGAGCCATCGGTGAGAATGCCCATGCATTTGGTCAGGGCGCAGGCTCGGTTGAAATTCGGGTCAGCCCCGGCTTGCAACAGGCGCTCCACCTCGGCCACATTGCCCACCGCGGCAGCGGCCGCCAGGCGAGCCCCCGGGCTTATCGGCACACCGGCTTTCTCAAATTCTTTTGTCAGGAAATCATAGGGCCAATACAGGCTGCAGTTCAGCTCCGCAGCATTCAAGCCGTCTTTATTGCGGGCGTGCAGATTTATCCCGGCATCGCGCAGGAACGCGAAGAGCTCTTTTCGGATGTGGTGTTCGTTGTGCCCATCTGCGGCTTTGATTAGCAGCATCAGCGCATTGTTGCCCGCAGCATCCACCGCATTCACATCTGCCCCCTTCTGCAGCAATTCCCGCAGGGCGGAATCATCATGCCGGAACGCATAAAAGCACTTGAGCACGGCCTCATGAAATGCCGTCTCTAATGCCGCCATGGATACCGCAGAAGATGCGTCAATCCGCTGCTGCTCTGCTGCGGAAACAAGAGACGGGGAAAATACCGCAGCTGCCAGCATAGAACATACTAAAGGTCTCAGATTCATAGTGTGGAAAATGTGTAATTGTTACGGTGTCATGTTATCAGAATCCGGGAGCTGTTGCAAGATGTTAGCGCAGAGAACCTTTGAAAACTTATAGCCTGGAGTTTCTGAAAGTGCGAATTACGAAGTCTTGAAGGCAGGCAGGCGGCAGCCCGCGGAATTTAACACATTCCCGATGGCCCTGGCGACCTGCCTCGGCGAAGCCCACAGGGCAAAGATGGAAGTTTTAGCGGAGACGGGAAAATCCCCAATTCTACATTCATACCAATTGCCATCCTTGCCGAGCTGCGCCTGCGGCGCCTTCTGCCCCGCAGCAAATTCTGCCCAGATATGGCCATGGCGGCGTTTTTTATTGAGCTTTCTGCATTTTTGTTGCCGCCTCTCTGCATGCTTCGGCGCATTCGGTTGCGCAGCAATACACCGTAAATCGAGCTTGCTGTCGATGCTGAATCAAGCCGGGAATTCGGAGCTGCAGAGAAAAGAATGAGGACGTGTCTACCTGAGTAGATGCGTCCTCTTCTTCTTGTGCTGTACAGCGTTCTTACTTGGAAAGCTTGGCAACAATGTTCTTCAGGTTCTTACCAACCTTGAACTTCACCACCGTGCGGGCGGGAATAGCCACGTCCTTACCGGGGTTCTTGGGGTTACGGCCCACCTTAGCCTTCACTTCCTTGGGGCAGAAGGTACCGAAGTTACGGAACACAACAGTGTCACCATTGCCAACGGCTTCCGTGATGGAATCAACCGTCTTCTGCACAATTTCCAGTACGTCTGCCTGTGTGCAGCCGTTGTCGAGCTGGGCACACACCATGTTAACGAGTTCTCTCTTTGTAATTGTAGCCATAATTTACGGAGGGGCATTATATGGAACTTGGCCGCTATGTCAAGATAAATTGCTAAAATTAAGCTTGTTAAACTGAATAATTTTTAACTAGCCAATGGTCTGGGAGAACAACTCGACTTTTGTCACTGCCATATTTCAAAACTCGTACTTTCCACCTCGTAATTCGTACCTCCGTAAACTCCAGCTTTCCTGGCCGGACCAGAAGGCAATCTGGTTCGTTTTTTGGGTCAGGCAGGGCGCCTGGGGTTACCTGCGCCTGCGGCGTATCGCCAGACTACAGAGCCCGAGCAGGGAGAGGGTGGTGGTAGCGGGCTCGGGAATTATCATCAGGGTGATGGAGCCGGTATCGGTGTAGACCAGCTGGCAGAAATTGCTGGGCAGGGTGTTTTCCTGGTAGGTGATGTTGAGCACTTCTGTCAGGTTTGTGCCGATGTCAATTTGCCCGAGACCTTCGATTTCAAGCAGCCCGATATGGGTGAAGAGGGGAATGTCATAGCCGGCGGGAGCATCAAAGTTGAGCGTGATGGTGGCTCCTTGATTGAGCAGAAGCGTGTGACCGTTCATATCAACCGCGCCGTCCATAACCAGGAGGGTGGCTGCAGTCAAATCCAGATCGGCATCAATGCTGGCAGCGGGCAGGGTGGTGCTGCGAGCAGAAAAGGCGGACATGTCGACTTTTCCTACGCGGAACTCACCGGATACCTTGATGATGCCTGCGGCTTCTGCCATGCTCAGGGTTGCGCCGAATTCCAGCGATAGATTATTCAGGGCCAGCTCCACACCGCTGTGCAGACTTGCACCGCTGCGAAGCACCAGGTCGGCCCCGGGGGTTATGGCTCCATTGGTGCCTTTCACAAATTCATAGCCTTCTGCAGCGATTTCAATCTGGGGTGTGCTTACTGTGCCGTTGAGGGTGACCCGGCGCTTATCGGCATCGGCGTGGTCATCAAAGAGCACTTTGCGGCCCTCCAGCGCGTAACCGTGGTAGTAGTCGTGGTGCTTTGTGTCGATATTCTCACCGTTTACCAGCACGTCCCAACCGGTCTTTTCATCGGCTATTTCGCTGTCGACCACATCCACCTGGGTTTCCCAGATGCCGTTGGTCTCCTGTCCGTTCCACACGGCTGCCTCATCCAGGCTGCGGTATTCTGTCAGCATGTTGCGGAGTACTTCCGGGGTGTTGATGTAGGAAATTTCATCAATGTAGGTGCTGGAGTTGATATAGGCGCTGCTACTGCTTCTGTACAGAACCAGTTTGCCGTTTACTTCCTTAATCTGCAATTCCTGTAATCGCGTGGTCCCGTTATCTCCATCGGCTATGAGCACGGTGTTCAGGTTGCCATTTGCATCTGTCGTGAATCCGTAGCAATTCAGCACGTGTCCGCTGAGGCTGATAGCGGCCGTCATGCCCTCCTGAGTCTGCACATAGGAGCCGTCATCCTGCCTGGTAAAGCCGAACCCGGCAAGAAGAGCTTGCTTGATGGCCTCTCTGTCGTTATAGGCGAAGGTAGAATCTGCTGCGGAGGTCTGATTCGCGGCGCTGATGGTCACGAACGCATCTCTGTCTGAGTTGCCGTTGCCAAAGTATTCAGAATAGTACCCACCGGGGGTGCCGCAGGAGAATGTTGAATCGTAATCCTTGGCGGGATGCGGCTGGGCGTAGGTCCACTGGCCGTTGGCGGCCCAGGGGTTCGTGGTGGAGTCTGCCTTGAAAAACCAATCTGCGGCATCGCCAAATGAACCGCCCGTGTTTTTCCAGCTGTTGTAGAAGGCCTTGGCAATGTCGAGTTCTCGGGCATTGTTGACGTCCACGTAGGTGCCGCTTTCGTAGATGTTTTCCTGGCCGAGGTATCCGTTGGGCAGCTCACGAGCACTGCCGGAGCTGGTTGCATTCTGGTTGCCGGAGTCTTTGTAGAAAACTCCATACACGTCCTGCCAGTATTGAATGGAATTCGTGGCCACATGCGTCCAGCACATGAGGCTGTCGTACTCTGTGCCATCTGCGTAGCTGCCAGTCCAGGTGGCTCCCTTGTTGCTGTCGTACAGCCGGGTGGACTCCGCCTGCACAACCGAGGTGTAGTTCCAGCTTGTTGTCCCATAGTTTGCTGACATCTTTATGCCATCAACATGGTAAGCTACTTTATCTGAAGGGGTGATACTATCCCCGATTGCTGCAACGGCAGACGATGCGGCAAGGCAGAAATAAGCAAGAAAAAGGGAACGTTTCATGGAATGGATTAATGCCTACCATGTTTGTAGCATATTCCGTTCAGGAATGCAAGCCCGATTTTTCTACTATATGGACGCATGCTGTTTTTGTCGGAGCAGAGGGACCTCCTGTCCGATTGATTTGCGACCTCGCTAAACTCCAGGCTACGAGTTTTTTTCAGGGATTCTTACCCCTGGTTCTCAGAGCCGCCAGCGTGGAGGTTTCTCCTGCGTTGTACGGCGACGCAGAAAGCTGCGTACAGAGGAACATAAAAAGCCGAGGCGAGAATGAGCCTGACAAGCCAGGCTGCGTCAGGATACGAGCGGAGCGCAAAGCGCAGAATGAAAATCAGAGCAGAGTATACGCCTGCAGCCATCAATCCCCGCAGGGCAGAACGCATCTCACCGCGCGTGCTCTGCCACGCGGTCAGCATAACGCTGACCACAGCGGCAATGCCGCAGAGCAAAAGCATGCCCCAATGAGAGTCAAATGTCCAGGCAGCCTGCATCATATTCAACCCTGTCCACAGGATAATAAATAGGGCGTTTATCAGGCAAAGTAAACAGAAAACGAATGGCATGGGTGATTGAATCTCTTTTGTATGACCTTGCTATGGTGAATCAGCCTGTTGATTTTACTCTTTAATCTCTATGGGGACTTTGCGTTCAGGAAGGCCATCATACACTTTCTCCCCGACAACCGAGAGAGAGACGAACCCAACATGAACGACATTGCTGCTGATGCCGGGTGATGGACAGGATAGGCGCAATTCCTCGCCCGCTGCAATTTCCAGGGAACCTGACAAGGGGAGTCTGACCTGCTTCTTCCCCTGCAGCACATAAAAAGGCGCTCTCCACAGCCTGATGTGCACCCCCGTTGAACGCAGAATGATATCTTTTCTTCCCGTGTTTCTGATGCTTATCGACAGCGTGCCGCCTGCGGATACTGCCTGGAAGCTTATGGCCTCATAAGCCTTCTTGCTGGCTTCTGCACCAACGACATGGGGTAGCCAGCAGAGCTTGTCCATCGACACTCTGGCGAGATAGCAATTGCCGGTGCTTTCGTGTCGGGGGGCTGCCTTGACTTGGGGACAATAAGCCCCCGCCGCAAGGCAAAGGGCGGTTGTGGCAAGGATTCTGGGGAAAGGGGGCATGGTCGTCATTTGTTCGGGCGTTCAGGGGTATTGCGGTCAACGATGGCGTGTAGCTCCTGCAGCAGTTCCGCTTCCAGCAGCCAGAGATTACTTATTTCTTCTGTGGCCGTTTCGCGGTGTAAAGAAGCCTTTGCCTGTGTTTCCCCGCACATGAAACACAGTGCGCACAAGAGCGTTGAAAGATATTTGACCATCATTTGCCTCCTTTCCTGCACCGGGCGCGCTGGATGCTCCGGATGAGAATCGCTATCCCGAGCTCCACCAGGCAGAGAATGGCGAAAAGCGGAGCTGCATACATGGACATAGGAAAGTTGAAGGGGCCGCCGGATGATGCCGTGGCATCGCCGGAGGAGATGAGCGCAACTGGTAACCAGGTGATTCCCCATGCGATAAGAACATTTCGCAGCATGTGCCACTTGCTATGCCACAGCACCCAGGCCAGCGCAAAGGCGCCCGCCACCGCTGTATATTGGGCCACGGCAAGGGGAATAAGGTCTTCCATCAAGGCATATGTCCAGTCCCAGAGCAGGGGAGATTCGCCCTGCTTAACCCATGCATTGCGGTGCAGAATCAGGTGCAGGATGGTAGCGGAAATGGCCACCAGTATAAGTAACAAAATAGAAATGATGCTGCGGCGTGTCATTTTTTAACTTCAGCGGATTGATAACGGGGCTCATTTTCACCCAGCCTTGGGGGCAGATGCTATGCGCCAGAGCAACCGCAGCAGCCATGTAAGCCCCACCAGCCCGGCACTGCAGGCGGCATTGGCTACCAGGATGAGGAAATGACCAAATATCGTACTAAATCCATCGTACCCCCAGATGTAGACGGAGACAACACTGGCAACACACATGAACCCCAGCGGTAGAATGAAACAGATGTAGGGCGTTTCGATGCTCCGGATGCGGCGCCGCTGAATCCACAGCCAACCGATGCAACATACCAGCGACGGCAATATCAAGGAAAGAATACCAAAAGGGACTGCCAGAGATGCAGGCATCAGATCATGATGCAGCAGATACCACAGAAGTGCGTATAGCAGCGGCAGTAAGAGGGTATAGAAAATACAGGATTTCATCGTTGGCGGCAAGGGTTAGCCGTTGATAAGCTTTGCAATGGCATTATACGCAGCGCTGGGAGGAATCAGGACTAGGATGGCTGTTACTTCCGTGGCTCGCATGGCGATGGTGGCTGCGCCGCCACCACGTGCAGCGGAGCAGCGGCGATACGCTGCCCCACGGCCCCGCAGGCCTTTCTCCGTTGCTGGTAATCCTCCAGAAGTTTCGCGGCAACATTCAGAGCCAGGCACTTGCTGCCAATGGAGAGTCTCAGACACAGTATGGATAAAAGAAACTTGGTCATTATCTATTACCTTTACGCTTATCTTAATATATCTCGCTACCGAATCTGCAGCAAAAATGCCCGATGCGTGAATTCTCTGCTATATAGACGTTTGCTGCGGGCGTTTTTGTTGTGCGCTTATGCGGATTTTTTAGTCGAATATGCTGAGGATGCAGAATCCGGTGAAGCTGATGATATCAAAGGGAATATCCACTGCCACGAAAAGCACCGCTGCGGCGGGCACGGCGTATAGGGAGCGCCAGGAGAGCTCCTCGTGAACCTCAGTCAGCATCAGCTGGGTGGAGCCGTCTTTTCCGGTGGTGAGAGAGGGTGCGCCCCGGAGATAGGCCAGGGTACGGGGCCGCTCTGCATCGGGTAATGATACGAGTTGCGGCATGGCGGCTCGCGCATCTCTCCTGCAGATAAAGGTGGGAACACACGATGAATCAGCCTCAGCGGAGTAAATATCATCTTGCATGCTGGTAATGGAGGGTAGGGCGGGTTCATCCGTCCCCGATGGGACGGAGAAGCAAGGTGCCCCGGTGGAGTCGGCCCTTTCTACCTCGTAGTACTTCTTTTCTCCTTCGGCGTATTGATTGACGCAGGTCGAATCCGGTGCCGAGCCAACGGAGGCGAGAATGCGCCTGTTCCAGCGCGAGGTGACGCGCTCTGCCGCCACATAGTATTTATCTCCGACCTGGTATACGGGGATGCTGGCGCGCTGGCTGGTTTCCGGGGTGTGGCGGCATTCTGTTGTGATGATGAATTGCCTGACCAGCCGTTGCTCCAGCATGTATTCCCCGGTGCTCAGGGTATAGAAAGTCCCCGAAGTGCAGGAGCAGTAAAAAAGCGCGCTCAGGAGGCTTAACCCGGCGTACAGAAGGCCCGCATAGCGAATTATCTTTCTGGCTGAGCAGGAGAACTGTGTAAAGAGCTTCATGACTGGGATGCTGGTCTGTTCTTGAACTCGTGCCTGTTATGGTGCATTATTAGAGGCTTGCGAGCCTCTGGATAAAAAAAGCGCCCGCAGCTGCTTCCTCCAGGGGAAGAGCGGGGCGCTGTGGAAATTACCTCAATCAGGCTAAGGAAGAGCCGCCTTTGGAACCGGAATTGCCGCTGATTTTGGCAAAAAGCTTATCCCACACCGGGCATACCTTGAAGTACCAGCCGATGATATAGCCGGTGCTTATGGCGCAGATGACGGAACCTTCGCGCACGCCTGCGAGCTTGCCCAGGAAAATCAGAGCACCCACAACGCCGATAGCCAGCATGGAGCAGTCCACTGCCACCTTCACGCGGCTGAAACGCCACTTGTAGGTGTTGCTGAGCGCCAGGCAGAGCCCCTCTGCAGAGAGCGGAATCATATCTGCCTTCACATAGGTGAAGATACCGAATGCGCAGATAGCACAGCCCAGAAGCGTGTAACCAACGGCGGCCGCATAGTTGGGCATGGGCAGCAGCGTGGTGTACATCAGGCAGACATCAAGCATGTAGCCAAGAATCAGGCCCATGACAACCTGCAGCAGCTGCACGGGCTTGTAGTTGCTGCGGAGTACGGCAATCTGGATGAGTACCAGCGTAATATGTACGCACATAAGCATGCGCCCCACTGTGCAGAAGGCAAAACCTGCGCCGCCTTCCGCATCACCCAGCACCAGATGCGCCACCAGCGCCGGGCTGGTAATGGCGTCGGTTCCCAGGTTGCCCAATATGGTAAAGGCAATACCCTGGGCCAGGATAAACAGACCAAGCAACAAGACAATAAGTCGTACAATGATTTCGAAGGGAGAACGCTGATGCTTCATAGCATGGGAATTGTACTGGATTCTCATTGCCTGTGCAAGCCTAATTTGTTACTTAGCGGATTCGTGGAGTCCGCCGTCTTGTGGGCTTTGCCCGCGAAATTCTCTCCGCAATGCGGAAATTCTGCTCAACTATCAGCTTCCCTTTATTGAAAAATCACCCTTTTCGCCGTTTTGTGCAAAATGTGCAGAAAAGTGCAAAAATAATTTTCCTCTGTAACCCACTGGTTTTCGTGGAGGTTAGGGCAATGGTGCGGAAAATTCTCAAACTTTTTTGCAAAAATGAGCTTGACGTTTCGTGGCGGTTGTGATAAGCTTTGCCCCGCACCCCACTACGGGGCAGCCCGAAAGGAAAGCGAGCAACGCTTACTGACTGGC
>JAFYWX010000073.1 GCA_017546445.1 Akkermansia sp.
ACACCATCCACCGCGAGCGCGGTGTACTGGTTGAGCTCATTGGCCGTGTAGCCGGTCACCTCTTCCGTTGCTTCCTGTGCCGTCTTCCGGTTGCCGATGTTGTCGTAATCGTAGGCATAGGCGCCGCCGTTCACCGTAGCGGTGGTGAGTTCGCTGCGGTTATTGTAGCCGAAGCTATCATTCACCGTCTGGCCGTTGCGGGCGGTGCTGCGGCTGAGCGGGCGACCGAGCGTATCATAGGTGTAGGTGCGCTGCGCTACGAGGGTGGTGCCGCGGTGGTAGGCCATGCCGATGAGCAGGTCGCGCTGCGACTCAAAGCTCTGCGTCAGGCTCATGCCATTTGGTTTGTTGAGCTTCTGCAGCAGGTGCGTGCCAGGCAGGTATTCGTAGCTGAACTGCTTCTCAGCGCCGCCGTGCAGGAAGCCGGCACTACTGATGCGTCCATCTTCACCGTAGCCGGTGGTCACGGTCTGCTGGGTGGTACCGTTCTTGCTGTACACATAGCATGTGGAGCGGCCCTGCGCATCACGCGCTTCGGTGATGAGGTGGGTATCGCCATCCACCACCAGGGAATCGATCTCCTGCTCGCCATACTGGTTGTAGCTGATAGTGCGTACCCCTGCGGCATCCATCACCTGCGTGAGCTGGCCGAGATGGTTGTACGCGTAACTGCGGGCGGGGGTGAGACTATCCGTCACCGGCTCCTCGCCATCCTGCGGGGCATGGTAGTAAGTAGTGCCCAGCAGAAGGCCGCGAGCATGCTCGTAGGCATGGCGCTTCATCTTGCCACGGGCATTGGTCTCCGTTACCAGGCGGTTGTGAGCATCGTAGATTTTTACCACAGATGTATTATCCGCATAGGTCTTGCGAAGCTCCAGACCGGTGGCGGGGTCGCAGGTCCAGGTGGTAACATCACCCGACAGCTCGGACGGATCGGTACTGAGTACAACATCCGGGTTGCGGTAGGTGGTGAGGCTTACCAGATTTCCGGCATCATCGTAGCTGAAGGTGGCGGGCTGCACAGCAGTACCCCATTCGGCAACCTTGCGACCGCGTTCATCGAAGCGATAGCAGGTGGTGTTGCCCTGGGCATCTGTAATGGTAGCGGGCTGATCGCAGCAATCGCAGTAGACCGTGGTGGTCACATTGCCGGCGGCATCCGTCACCATGAGGGCGCGGCCCGCCTTATCTGCCACCGTGGTGGTGGTATTGCCCCGGCCATCTGTCTGCGTGAGCACCATGCCATTCACCGTGTAGCTGCGGGTGAAGGAGGTGACAACACCAGCCGTGTCCTTCTGCGAGAGCGCAAAGCCATCCACCGTCACGGCCTTGGCAGTGATGGAGCTGGTGGGTACCGTACTGTATTGCACTCGTTTCGTATGTTCACTATACTCCGTCCACTGCATAGAAGTCAAGCCACGTTCGCTAACAAAAACAGATTTACTCTCAATCGTGCCCGAAAGCTGCGAAATGAGCTGCTTCTGCACGCTTGTCAACGGCTGGGCGGCAGCATTGTAGCGCGTGGTGGTGATCACACTGTACACACCATCCTCCAGAGATTCCGCACCGAAAGAAGTTTCGGTAATGGGGGAATTCTCCGGCGAAGGCTGCTCTGCCAGGGCGAGAGTCTGCTTCACCACATTGCCCATGGAGTCGTACTCATAGTGCGTGGCGGCAGTAGGTTCGGAATCCAGCCCGGTATCGGACCAGGACTTCACCAGCTGCCCCAGGGCGTTGTATTCGCTGCGGGAGCAGATGAAACCGCCCAGGGTATTAGGCTGCGCCTGCACCACCGTTTCGCCGAAGCCATTGGTCGTGGTCTGGGCGATGATGGTACCGTCCGCCAGTTGCTGCATTTCGCAGATGCAGCCATTCTGCAGGCTGTAGGAGTACACCACCTCACGCTGCGCGGTGCCGGAAATGCGGGCCGTGGAACCATCTGCATGGGTAGTGGTAATCGTCGTGGCACCGGAGGGTGCCGTCACCGTGGTGGTGAGGCCATCAGCACTGTAAGCCATGGTCGTAATGCGACCGAGTTCATCTGTGGTGCTGACTGTGCGACCGGAACCATCGTAAGACGTATGGCGGGCGGTACGCATAGCGCCGGTATGGGTGATGACAGACACCGTGCGACCCTCGGCATCGTACACGTATTCCGTAATCGTTTCCGGGGTGACGACGGTACCATTTTCGAGAACTTCTGCGCGGATGGATTCCACCAGACGGCGGGCCGAATCATACAGATAGGTCGTGGTGATGCCATCCTCGTCCGTCTCCCAGATGGGGCTGCCGGTGCAGTTGACCTCGCTTGATGAGGTGCGGCCATTATCCTTCACCGAGCCCACGCGGTGGTTCTGCGCATCATAACGATGAGAGACCCCGGAAAGCAGCGCCCAGGTGGAGCCATCGGAAAGCAGCGCATATTCCTCCTGGCGTACGGTGTTGCCGGCGGCATTGACAAAGCTCACGCTGCGGCGGCTCTGTCCCGGCACAGGCTCACCTGCCACACGGGATTCCTGCGTGATGGCATACAGCGCACCATGCAGAACCGTGGCCGAGTATTCATACCACTCCTGCACACCATCCACCCCCTGACGCATGCGGAGGCGACCCCGGTTCAGCGAATCTGCAGCCTCACCGGTCCACGTTTCCGTAATTTCCAGGTGGGTATGGGGAGAACCGGAAGCGGTGGTGCGGATTTCCTCACGCAGGACACCGCCGGAACGGGAATAGGTGTGCGTTTCCGTGGAAAGAGTTGTCAGCAGCCCACCATCTGCAGGGCTGAGCTTCTGAATCACCTGGGAAATATCTCCATTGAATTGAGAATTAGAAGAATTCACATAGGAATAATCCGTAATCAGCGTGTAATGACCGCCGCGCCAGGGTTCAAAGGATTTCAGCAGACGCCCGGTGGAATCGTAGCAGGATTCTGTCACGCTGCCATCCGGTGCAGTGCGGCGGATTTCATTGCCGCTGCCATCATATTCAAATTGCGTAGTGCTGGCAGTAGCAGAGCCGTAGCCCTCCACCCGGGTAAGAAGCAGCTGCCCCAGCGGCGAGTTCTGGTACACCTCGCAGGTGCAGGAAGCTACCTGCCCGGCACGGCTCACCGTGGTCACCTGCTGCCAGACCTCCAGACCGAGCTCAGAGGCAGGCTCCAGCACCGTACGCACGCAGGTTGTGGTAGAAGCTTCATTACCCGCGCCTCGGCTGATGCTCCAGGCGCCGGAAACATCCTGCTGCCAGGTAGTGACCACCTCGTTAAGCAATTGGGAACGCTCCGTAACGGAGAGGGAATCCCCATGCCAGGCAAAATCAAAGGACTTGAATGGCTCCGCGCCAGGGAAAAGGGTGAACGCACCCGAGTCATCCCGACCGCCCACCTGGTCCGGAGTGTAAAGTGCCAGGGTATAACCGGAATCTGTAGCATTCTCCACCTGGAGCAGACCGTCCCAGTAACTCCAGACCTGAGAAACAGCATCATTTACCCAATGGACAGCCAGATAAGCCGACACATCCTCAATCACCACACCATCCGGGCTGGTATAGGAAAGCAGTGAACCATCCTGCTGCGAGAACAGCCATGCCGCACCGGTGCTATCCTGCCACCGCAGAGCCGCCGGAGTATTACCCGAAGCATCGCGCAGAGAAACCTTACCCAGTCCCATGGTATCCACACCCACAGGAGAAAGCGTGCCATCCGCATAATAACGCAGCGCAATCACGCGGTTGCCCTGGTTAATCTCCATGCGGCAGCCGGGTTGAATGCCGCCCTCCGGCAGGTGCAGAGTAGCGTGCATCGGGTGATTGAACTGCAGCGCTGCCGGGGATGCAAGAGCTGCCGACAGGTCCTTAGCCTGCAGTACCAGCTTGCCGCCCAGCGCAGCACCCATGCCACGCAGAGCGCCCACATTGCAGGACCAGTAGAGAGAATCCTCTGTAATGGTGGCGGAAACATCTGAACCAGCCGAGGAAGAGGCCACGGATTCCCCGCTGCGGGCGGTAGGCACACCACCCTCCAGAGAGCAGGTGGAACCACCGCAACCACAGGAGCTGACCTCCCTGTTACCACCTGATTCAAGAGCCACGACGCGGTAGGAATACTCACAGACAATCTTGTTATTCGCGGCATCCGCCATATTGATATTCTCGTAATGGAACACCAGTTGATGCTGACCGGAAGAAACAACAGTCGAGCCCGAGCGGGCCGGCCAGGTGGCATGGCCACCGCGAGGCCCCGCAGGTTCGTCCTCGCGGGTCATGCTGATGATTTTCTGACCATCCACCATGACATAGCCCCAGTCTTCCACGGAGAACGTGGCCTCGATACGTGCCAGAATAGACATTTCCTCTCCATTCTCATCGAGAACCTTAGGCACATTGATATCAAAAATCACGTCTTCCTGTTTTGCATAAGTAGGCGGGTTCTGATTCTTATTGCCAGAGCCATGAGCAATTATATCCCCAGCCTGAAGAGATGCTGCAGAGCGGAGAGACGGAGTGGAAATTTCACCAGCGGGAGTGAACCATCTTTTGTAGTCGGGTATTATTTGCATTATTTTAATCGGCACATGCCTTACATCCACGTGTACCACTACTGGAAACCTTATTCAACAAAAAGCCCATGGTAGGAACACCTTTCCACATGAAAAGGTAAGCCTTCACTAGTTATTTTTCATCATAAAACACTACAAACGGACTCCACATACGCTTCATCAATCAACATTTTACAACGAAAACAAAATCCCTGGGATACGCACGCTCGGACTTTGGACTTTTTCAGGTTTGACTTACTTAGTCCTTGCGGGAGCAGCGTAAATAGGGTAGAATGTGGGGCGTGAGTTATCAGGTTTTTGCCAGAAAATACCGACCCCGCACCTTCAAGGACGTGCTGGGGCAGGATCATGTTGTGCGCACGCTGTGCAACGCTATTGAACAGAAGCGCCTGGCGCATGCCTACCTTTTCGTGGGTCCGCGCGGTACCGGCAAGACCTCCACGGCCCGAATTTTTGCCAAGGCACTGAACTGCAGCGGGGGTCCGAAGGTGGATTTTGACCCGGATGAGGATGTGTGCATGGAGATTGCGGAGGGCCGCAGCCTGGATGTGCTGGAAATTGACGGTGCCTCCAACCGCGGTATCGACAACATCCGCGACCTGCGCGACAATGTGCAGTTCACCCCTACGCGCGGGCAGTACCGCATCATTTACATTGACGAGGTGCACATGCTCACCAAGGAATCCTTCAACGCCCTGCTGAAGACCCTGGAAGAGCCGCCGGCACACGTGATGTTCATCTTTGCCACCACGGAGCCGCACAAGATTCTGCCCACCATTCTTTCCCGCTGCCAGCGCTTCGACCTGCGCCCGATTCCCTCTGAAATCATTGCCAACCACCTGGTGAACATTGCCGCCAATGAAGGGGTGACCCTGAGTCTGCCGGCTGCCTTTGCCATTGCCCGCGTGGCCGATGGCGGCATGCGCGATGCGCAGTCCATGCTGGACCAGCTGGTGTCCTTCTGCGGCAACAATATCGACGAGCAGGACGTGAACGACATTTTCGGCGTGACCAGCCGAGAGACCGTGGCCCGCGCCCTGGCCTACATTCTGGACCGCCAGCTGCCCAGCCTGCTGCACCTGGTGCACGAGCTTTCCGAAGCCGGCCGCGATATGGGCCAGCTGCTCAGCGAGATTATGGGCGCCGTGCGCGAGCTGCTCATCAGCAAGGTGGCCCCGCAGGAAGCCAGCTTCTCCATGCCGGAAGAGTGGCGCGATACCCTCAACCAGCTCATTGCCCGCACGCCGGCAGATAAGATTGTGCGCCTCATGGAGGTGCTTTCCGGCACAGAGGAGCACATGCGCTGGAGCACCAACAAGCGACTGCACCTGGAAATGGGCCTGATTCAGGCCGTGCATTCCCTGGCCGAGGCCAATATCAGCGATATTATCCGCGCGCTGAACGGCGCCCCGCTGCCGGAAACACCCATTGCCACCACCCAGCTTCCGGCTGTGCCGCTGGCAGCTGCGGCAGCCCCCGTGGCACCTGCACCGGCTCCCATGCCTGTAGCCCCCGCCCCGATGCCTGCACCGGTGGCACCCGCTCCGGCACCCATACCTGCACCGGTGGCACCCGCTCCGGCACCCGCCCCGGCCCCTGTGGCAGCCCCCATGCCGGAACCGGAACCCGAG
>JAFYWX010000074.1 GCA_017546445.1 Akkermansia sp.
ATTTTTTACATCCCCATCAATATCGCATTCCGCCAGCTCAACGGTCCCGCCTTCGTTTATCTGTACAGATTGAGATGCCGGCAAAGCAATATTCGCCTTCGTAAGGGACATCTTACCGCCGGAATAAACTATTACCTGAGCAGACGTTGATGTACTGAATATAGAATCTACGGCAGATTCGTTCTCTGCAGTAAGATTGCCGTAGATTAATAAATCGCGAGAGTTGAGGTTAAGTTTTACCAACTCGGGGAGTTGCACGGTAACTTTAGCGGGAATCTTGAGATTGCTTCCAAGGGTGATAGTTCCGGCAAGCGATTCCGCAAACACAATTTCAACCTCCTCGGTCGATGTGTAATTCTGAGCATCCGTAATAGCCTGGTGGAGGGAACCAGTGCCGGAGTCATTGAGGTTGGTAACAGTGATAGTTTTCATGGGATAAAGAGAAAGATTTTATTAATTACCTAAGGTGAACCTCTGACGTATAACATAAAACCAACCGCAAGTACAGCATTTTCCGCTACAGCATGTTTAAAAGGGCATGTATTGAGCACACGTATCGCAATGATTTATAATTAGGTCTCCTTCCATGCAACAGATAGTTTCCCCGGTCTCGCTTTCTGTCACCCGTTTCCACGGGTTCTACGTCTATTTTTTACTAGACGAGTGGTTACGCGGCTAGTGCCGCTCCACCACTCGCTATTGATATGTCGCCCGTGGAACGGGCTTTCAAAAGCTACTTACTGAAAATAACAGTTCAGAAAAAATGCACAGGCACAGCATATGGCTCACGCAGACCTGTCATGCCGGATTACTAATCTGCATACCTGCAAAAGACTACTTCTCACAATTTCATCTTTCGAGCACGCGTAACTTACCCTGTTCCACCGCACCCAAAACTTGACGAGAAAGCATATCCATGCTATAAGCAGCTCGTCATAGCACGCTGATGCCTCTGCTTTTTCTTCCGGGAAAGGTACAAGCGCAACAAGGCATGCCTTATTTTTTCTTACTATACCTCATATAAGCAATATCCCTCACACCTTCATGAACGGACGCGCACTTATTTACGGCACAATTGCCATTGATACCCTGATTACGCCGGGGGGCCAGGTGAATTCAGTCATGGGAGGCTCGGGGCCTTATGCTGCGCTGGCTGCCCGACTGGTCACGGACAAGATGGACATGGTCGGCGTGGTGGGAGATGATTTCCCCGCGGCCTGGGAACAGGCGCTTGAGCTGCGCGGCGTGAGCATGAAGCATGTGGCGCACGAGAAAGGCCAGACCTTTGCCTGGACCGGTAAATACGAGGACGACATGAACAACCGCACTACCGTGAGCCGCACCGAAGGGGTGCAGGAGCACTGGGTGATGCAACTGCCGCAGGAGCTGCAGGAATGCAGTATCGCCGTGGCCACGAATGTAACCCCGCGCCTGCAGAACCGCATGCTGCAGCAGTGTCCGCATGCCTGTTTCCGCATGGCCGATTCCATGAAGAGCTGGCTGGAACGCGAGCCGGATTATGCACTGGAGCTGCTGAAGAACGTGGATCTCATGCTCATGAATGATGAGGAGGCGCAATTCTGGGCTCAGACAGATGATTCCCTGGAAGCCGGCGAGAAATTGCTGGCCGCCGGCCCCCGCTACGCCATTGTGAAACATGGCAGCGCGGGTTCCACCCTGTTCCACCGCACCCCGGAGGGCGAAATCAAACTCTTCCGATGCCCGGCCTGGCCGCTCAAGCATGCGCAGGACCCCACAGGCGCGGGAGATGCCTATATGGGAGCCCTGGCCGGCTACCTCACCAAATGCCTGAACGGCGGCAATCCCCGCTGGGAGGACATGAAGCGCGGCGTGGCTATCGCCACCGTGGTAGCAGCCGCCGTGTGCGAGAAATTCGGCACCATCTCCCTTTTCGCACTCGGGCTGCATGAGCTTGCCCGCCGCATTGCGGCCTTCCAGGAAATGACCAACTGGGAATAAACCACCTCCCTTTCAGGCACCATGGTTTACATCGAAGAATTTGCCATCCCCTCGGTACAGGATGAAGAACAATGGCTGAACTATAACTACGATGCTCACTGCACCAGGCAGTATTATCCCTTCAAGGTGTTTGATGAATCCATGCCCCGGCTGAAAATGGGAAATATCACCATCCTGTATGGAGGCAACGGCTCCGGCAAGACCACGCTGCTGAATCTGATGAGCGAAAAACTGGGACTGCCCCGCAGCACCCCCTACAATCGCACTCCGTTTTTCGGCGATTACGTGGATATGTGCCGCATGGTCATTGCTGGCGAAAAGACGGGCTACCCGGAGAAAATCCCTTACGAAAGCCGATTCATCGGCAGTGATGATGTGTTTGAGCACATTCTGCGGCTGCGGGAGCAGAACGATGCCCGCAATCTGGCAGCCGAGCGCGCCGCCCAGCGCTGGGGCAGAGAAAGCACCCGCTACATGCGCCTGGACAGCGAGAAGCAAGGCGGGTTCGATGCCTTCCTGAACCACATGAAGGCACGCCGTAGCACGCGCACCCGCTTTGTCCGCGAACACACAGAAGCCGCCGAGCGCGAGCACTCCAACGGAGAAAGCGCGTTCATCTATTTCACCCAGGCCATAGCCGAACGCGGTCTCTACCTGCTGGATGAGCCGGAAAACAGCCTCTCGCCGAATCTCCAGCTCGACCTCGTTGACTTTCTATCCTCCAGCGCAGTGTGTGGAGCCCAGCTGATTATTGCCACCCACTCACCGCTGCTGCTGAGCATTCCCGGAGCCCGTATCTACGACCTGGACCACCGCCCCATCTGCGCGCGCCCCTGGCACACTCTGGAGAACGTGCAGCTGCTCTTCCACTTCTTCAACGAACACCGCCAGCTCTTCCTGAACGAATAAAGCCCACCGCCCTAGCATGTGTCCCATGAAATATTTCGATAGATAATGCATAATTGAAGGATTAAGGATTAGGGATTAAGGATTAATTGGGATACAGGCGGGCGAACACCCGTGGAATTTGACACATCCAAAATCCAAATTTCAAAATTCTACATCCCCTCATATGTGATTTTAATTGACAAGCGCCTTGATTCTGCGTAGAATCAGCGCACCATGAAGAAGCGACTCCGCAAGAAATACCGCGTTGGTGAGTTCAAGGAACTCTGCTTTGAATTTTCCTTTGATTACAAGGGCGACGTAGCAGCCCCCGAGTGCGAGCAGTTCCTGCACGACCTCATCGAAGGCTGCATCGAGGCCAATGGCCTTGATTGCGAAGGCAATATCACGGACGACGGCTGCAGCATCATTGCCAAGGCTGTGGATCCGACCCAGACCAGCGAGGCCCAGCGCCTTGCCGTGAAGAGCTGGCTTGAGGCCCGCAGCGATGTGGAAATCAAGAGCTTCGGCGAGCTGCAGGACGCCTGGTACTCCTGCTGCTGATTGCACACCCCTATCAACAGGCCATGGCAGACGGCCTCGTAGTCTGCCACACCCCTATTTTCAGAATGAACGAGATCGAGCCTAAGCAGAAGAAAGACGTCATCTATGCAAAGGGTCTCAAAGGCGTAATCGCCACCGAGACCGGGTTGAGCGATGTGCGCGGTGAGGAGGGTCACCTCCTGTACTGCGGCTATGAGATTGAAGACCTTGTAGACCTTTGCAGCTTCACGGAAATCATTTACCTGCTCCTGAATAAACGCCTTCCCAACCGCGAGGAGCTCGAAGGCCTGCAGCAGCGCCTGCGCAATGACCGCGAACTGCCCCAGCCCATTCTCGATTTCTTCAAGACGGCCACCAAGACGGCTCGCCCCATGAGCGCCCTGCGCACCGCCGTCTCCATGCTCGGCATGTACGACGACCGCACCAAGGACCCCAGCCAGATGAAGGAAATCGGCCTTTCCCTCATCGCCAAGCTGCCGGTCATGGCTGCTTACTACTACCGCATCTGCCAGGGGCTGGACCTGCCGCCCATCCGCACCGACCTGGGTGAGGCTGAGCACTTCCTGTGGCTGCTGAAGGGCACCGAGCCCGACCCCGCAGAGGCCCACATTCTGGACGTGGCCTACATTCTGCACGCCGACCACGGCATGAATGCCTCCACTTTCTCTGCCCGCGTGACGGCTTCCACGCTGTCCGATATGTACTCCGCCATCACCTCCGCCATCGGTTCCCTGAAAGGTCCGCTGCACGGCGGCGCCAACGAGGCCGTTATCGAGATGCTCAAGGAAATCGGCGAAGAGGAGAATGTGGAAGAGTACATCAACCGCAAGCTGGCTAACAAGGAAAAGATTTTCGGCATCGGCCACCGCGTGTACCGCACGCTGGACCCCCGCGCCCCGCTTCTGCGTCGCATCGCCATCCGTCTCACCCAGACCATCGGCGAGCCGAAGTGGATTCGCATGAGCGACCGCATCGCCAAGATTATGCGCTCCCGCAAGAACCTGAACGCCAACGTGGACTTCTACTCCGCCACGGTGTACTACAGTCTGGGTATTCCGACCCGCATGTTCACCACGCTGTTCGCCATTGCCCGCGTGGCCGGCTGGGTGGCCCAGATTCTGGAGCAGCTGGAGGACAACACGCTGTATCGTCCGCTGGCCGCTTACAAGGGGCCGGATGATCCGCTGCTGGTGCCCATGCTTGACATGCGCTGATAAGCTTCACAGAAAATCCCCGCTTTCAACAGGAAGCGGGGATTCTTCTTACTCAGCAAATCTGAATCCAGGAATCACGGCAAAGACGGACCGGCACCTTCAGGCCTCATTTCCCGGATTCCCCTGCTCAGGCTCAGGTTCGTCCTGCTCGTCCTGAGCCTCAGGCTCATCCGGCACTTCCGGTTCATACTCCGCTTCCTCGCCTTCCTCGCCGTCTTCAGACTCCTCCGCATCGTATTTATCACGTGCAGGGTGTATCAGCAATACATCCGTATAATAGCGGCTGTGATTCTCGTACACATTCGACATCTGATGCGAAATAAATATCCCGGTACCTGAACCATAGTAGCAGCGCAAGAGCGGCTCCATCAAATCGTAAATGGAGCACACGTATCGCAACCAGGCGTATTCCGCATCATCCAGAAGGGACTTCATATAATCCAGCAGCAAATCGTCTTTCATGGTATGACGACCAAAGGTGTCTCCCAGCAACAACTCGTAACCGAGTTCCAGCGCATCTGTATACGCCCTTCTTACATCTGCGCGGACTGCATCACCAGCTCTCCGGTACACATGCAGGGCATCCCCTTCTCCGGGAGTGGTCCACACCATAAACGACGGGATTGCCACAGGCCGCATCGGGGGCGCAGGCACAGCGGACATATCGCCCCTCTTGTCCTCCGGCACCCAATGGGCATACTTTCTCAAGATGCAGAGGTCATCTTTGAAAATGGTCTGAATATCTGCCAGAGCCTTCTCATAATAGCGGAGGCAGTCCTCATCCGCAAAGTTCCTATCTGCATAGGAGGAATAAGCCACACACAAGAAGCGCTTCTGAGTCTCGTAGACTTTTTCCATTCTCTGCCTCAACACCTCCAGCATGTGTTCCACCTCCTTGCGGATTTCTGCGGCAGACTTTGTCTCGTCCTCCTCATCGTAAAAATAATCCTGCAGAAGCAGTGCGTGCTGCTCCTGCACAAAGGAGTCCTCCTGCGCTAATCTTTCCTCCAGGCAGGGAGTCAGACCAGGTCGAACCTCATCCGGAAGCTCATAGGCGTATTCCATGTCCGGGTACGCATCCCGGAACAGAATAGCCAGAGACTCCTGATGAGCCTGATTCAGAAGCAGCAGAGCTAACAGGTAGCGGTGGTCACGGGCATGCTGCAGGAACGCCTCCATTGCCTCCACCTCCTTAGAACCGCCATAATACCCTATGGCATAACGCAGAGATTCCCCCTCCTGATAAACCTTCCTCAGCAATTTGGAGACATAAAGATTCGCCACCCTCTGCTCAGCCGGCTTATCCAGCCAGGAATCCGATATGTACGATGAAGCATACCCACCGGCAATGGTGTAAGGATGATTCGGGACCAGAGAATCAACCGCGGCGTCCATGGTTACCTTCAGCGCAGCATCCCATTCCTCCACAACCGACTGCACAGTCTGAGCCACAAGCTCCGGGCTGCCGTATTCAAGAACATTCAGAAGACGAGCCCGGTACACCGCAGGAATGGTCTCAGGCAAATCATCCGCCGCCAGGGGGCGGGGTTCTTCATTGCGCAGCTTTTCCATGGTGGAGACCAATCGCTGCAATCCGGGCTCCAGGCGCGCCTCTATCTGCTTACTCTTCTCTGCAGCAAGACCTGCATCCTTATACTTTGCGGAAAGCAATGCGTGAAGATAAGCGCGATATGCAGGCAGCAGGTCAGTGCGTACACCCTCCCTCAACCTATCAAGCTCGTCATCCGAATAACCAGCTATATTCGCTTCCGGAGCAGCCTCCTGTTGAGCTGGCAACCAGGCATACGCCCCCCATAAACCTGCAGCTGCCAGCAGACAGCCACCAAGAACCAACATAGATATTGTTCTCTTTTTCATTTTCTGACAATTCAAATCTTCCCTTGCATTCAACACACTACTCCGGCGCATTCACCTCTGGCATGGGCTCGGGCTCCACATACTGCAGGTGCGGCGCTATAATAAACGCAAGATATTGCTCATGCGTGGAATACAAAGAGAAACGCAGCAACTGCGCCTCGGCAGAAGGCGGGGTCCCGGCGGAATGCTCAGCAGCATCATAAGCCGCCACCACGGTTTCCACATAGGCCTGCCATGCCGTCTCGGCCTCTGCAAAAAGCTGCCTGGTCTGCTCCTGCACGGCATTGAAATGAGATTGCTCCACAGCACCGGGCAGAGGCACGCCGGATACCAGGGAGGCGCCGCGCTCTGTCCCGAAGCACTCCATCACCTGCTCCGCACAAAGGCGCAGGTAGCCCTGCCAAAGCCGCGTAGCGCGGCCTGCAGCCGCCGCGCGGGCCTCATCAGTGTGCTCGGTTTCATGAGCCAGCTCATGCACCATCAGCGGAGCCACGGGCGTGTTGAGCAATTCCAGCTCATCATCTCCACCCTGCAAATCAACTGTTCCTTCCTCAGCCTCCTCGCTGCCGTGGGTCTGAGCCTTAGCGGGTTGTTCCTCTTCCTGCGCCTCTACTTCGATACCCCAGGGCACAGCAAAAAGCACACTCTGGAAATCCTGTCGGTATTCGCGGTACAGCTCATTGCAGAAATGCTGCCGGCACTCCTTCACCGTATCGGCATCCTGAGAGCAGGCAACCATCCCCAGCTGAGCCATCACAAAACGCATCTGAGCCTCGTAACTCCGCTGCGCGGCATTCATAGCAGCCTGTGCCGCCGCCCGGGTGCGGGCCTTCGCCTCAGGCTCAATCTCCGGAGAATGTGCCCATAAATTCAGCACAGCCGTCAGCTCCGCCTGAATTTCCGCCCAGAATTTCTTATCCTCCTCCGAAAATCCGGTGTAACCAGCCCGGGCTGTATCCAGGCGCTTCTTGCAGACAGCCCGCTCCTGCTCCACCGCCTTCTTCTCTGCTGCAGAACGCGCTGTGCGCGCACGGGCATCCAGATAACGGTTATATTCCGCCATGCGGTCGGCATAAAATTGATTCACAGCATTATCCTGCCCCGGTGCAGCGGAAACCAGAGCACTCATCATCAGCATGTGAAACAACCTGCGCATGAATTCAGTCTACCACATCACCCTCCCAGTGCAAGGAAAAACCCCGTCAGAACAGATGATGCCCACACGCGTGCCCCAAAGATTTCACATTTGACTGCATTATCAACACCGTTTTGGGGCCTGCCCCCCTTTATCCGCCAAATGGCGATTTGTGGGTCTGATGGCTCGCGTCAGCGAGCGGAATTCAAAAGCCCGTGAAACGGGCGGCCTATCAATAGCGAGGCGGTGGAGCGCACCGTGCGTCAGCATGGTGCGC
>JAFYWX010000075.1 GCA_017546445.1 Akkermansia sp.
CAGGTCAAAGGACTCGGTGATCACATTCAGCAGCCGTTCCATCTGGGGGGTGGTCAGGGTGGTGGGAGTACCGCCACCGATATAAATGGTACGCACCCGTTTGCCGGAACTTGCCATCAGCGCGGCGGTGTGGCGCAGAGCCCGGGCATCGGGCCGGAGCTGGACCGCGTGCTGAACGCCGCGGAGCAGCAGCGCAAGGCCATGGGCGATGACTTCCTGAGCGTGGAGCACTTTGTGCTGGGCGTTTTCGAGGCAGATAGCACCCTCTCCCCCATTCTGGAGAACTGCGGCCTGAGCAAGGCCAGGTACCTGGAGGCCCTGAAGGATGTGCGTGGTAACCAGCGCATCACCGACCAGGACCCGGAGCAGAAATACCAGACCCTGGAGAAATACGGCACCGACCTGACCGCCCGCGCCCGTCAGGGCAAGATTGACCCGGTCATTGGCCGCGATGCAGAGATTCGCCGGGTGCTGCAGATTCTTTCCCGCCGCACCAAGAATAACCCCGTACTCATCGGTGAGCCCGGCGTGGGCAAAACCGCCATTGCGGAAGGCCTGGCCCGCCGCATTGTGAACGGCGACGTACCGGAAAGCATGAAGGGCAAGCGCCTGGTAAGCCTGAACATCGGCTCCATGCTGGCCGGCGCCAAATACCGCGGCGAATTCGAGGAACGACTCAAAGCCTTCATCAAGGAAGTGACCGCCAGCAACGGCGAAATCATCCTCTTCATTGATGAGCTGCACACCCTGGTGGGAGCCGGTGCCGGCGGCGAGGGCTCCATGGATGCCGCCAACCTCCTCAAGCCCGCACTGGCCCGCGGCGAGCTGCGCACCATCGGCGCCACCACCCTGGATGAATACCGCAAGTACATTGAGAAGGATGCTGCGCTGGAGCGCCGCTTCCAGCCGGTGTATGTGGCCGAACCCAGCGTGGAGGACACCATCGCCATTCTGCGCGGTCTGAAGGAACGCTACGAAGTGCACCACGGCGTGCACATCACCGACGGCGCTCTGGTGGCCGCCGCCACGCTGAGCAACCGCTACATCACCGACCGATTCCTGCCGGATAAGGCCGTGGATCTGGTGGACGAAGCCGCTGCCCGCCTGAAGATTGAGCTGGACTCCATGCCCAGTGAAATCGATGAGCTGAACCGCAGCGCCATGCAGCTGGAAATGGAACGCCAGGCTCTGGCCAAGGAAAAGGACGATGACTCCAAGGCCCGCCTGGAGAAAATCACCCGCGAACTGGCCGACACCCGTGAAAAGGTGGATGCCATGGTGGCCCAGTGGAAGAGCGAGAAGGACGTGGTGGTGAAGGCCCGCGAGGCCCAGAAGAAGATTGACACCCTGCGCACCGAGGCCGAACAGGCCCAGCGCAAGGGCGACCTGGGTCGCGCCTCTGCCATTCTCTACGGCGAAATTCCCGCTGCCGAAGCCGCCGCCAAGGAAGCCCGCGAGGCCCTGGCTGCCCTGCAGAAGAGCGGCACCGGCCTGCTGAAGGAGGAAGTGACCGAGGCCGACATCGCCAAGGTGGTTTCCACCTGGACCGGCATTCCCGCCGCCCGCATGGCTGAGGGAGAACGCGAAAAACTCCTGCACATGGAGGCACGCCTGGGCCAGCGACTCATTGGCCAGAAGGAGGCCGTGAAGGCTGTGGCCGATGCCGTGCGCCGCTCCCGCGCCGGGCTGCAGGACGAAAATCGTCCGCTGGGTTCCTTCATCTTCCTGGGCCCCACGGGCGTGGGCAAGACCGAGCTGGCCAAGGCGCTGGCAGAATTCCTCTTCGATGACGAAGCCGCCATGGTGCGCATCGACATGAGCGAATATATGGAGAAACACAGCGTCTCCCGCCTTATCGGTGCGCCTCCAGGCTATGTGGGTTATGATGAAGGCGGCCAGCTGACCGAAGCCGTGCGGCGCCGCCCGTACAGCGTGGTGCTGTTCGATGAGATTGAAAAGGCTCACCCGGATGTGTTCAACGTGCTGCTTCAGGTGCTGGACGATGGCCGCATCACCGATGGCCAGGGCCGTACGGTGGATTTCACCAACACCGTCCTCATCATGACCAGCAACATCGGCAGCCAGTTCATCCTGAACGAAACCGATGCCACCACCCGCAACAACCGCGCGCTGGATGCCCTGCGCGGCCACTTCCGCCCGGAATTCCTCAACCGCATCGATGAAATTATCATCTTCGACCGCCTGCAGGGCGAAGACCTTAAGCAGATTGTGGGAATCCAGCTCCGCCGCGTGCTCAAGCGCCTCGAAAACCGCGGGCTCAAGATGCAGCTCAGCGATGCCGCCGCCGCCCTGGTGGCAGAGCATGGCTATGACCCGGTGTACGGCGCCCGCCCGCTCAAACGCGCCATTCAGCACGATATTCTCGACCCGCTCAGCATGGCAATACTGGAGGGTAGATATCCTGAGGGTAGTACGATTTGCGTAGAAGTTGAAGATGGGAAAATTATCTTCAGATGATGAATTACCCGAGCCGACAGGCTCGGGTAATTTCATACTTTGCGCAGCAAAGTATTTCGTACACTGGCGCAGCCAGTGTAATTCATGCGGGGCGAAGCTCCGCTTTCATACGCCCGCAGGGCGTAATTCATTGAGGCCCGCAGGGCCGACTGATTACCGCTGCATCAGCAGCGGTACTTCCGTTTGAAAGAATAAATGCAAATCACCGTTCATCGGGAAATCCCGATAGGAAACATTATCCTTGCAAAACCGCAGCTATCAATATATCATCCCAATATCATGAAACAGGATAAACTGGCCGACTATTCTCTCCAGCTCGCTAGGCTTGCCATGGAATATGGCAAGGATATGCGTGGTTATGGCGCAAAGAAAGACCAGTTCCTGCGTGCATCTTCCGCAATAGGCGCTAATATTGCCGAAGCCAAATATGGTAATGGCCTGGCGGATTTTGCCAACAAGATGCACACAGCCTTGAAAGAGTGCAACGAAACCAAGTTCTGGCTGGAACTTTTTGTGCCAGAAAATGAGGAACAGGGTGAACTGTTGAAGAAGATGAAGCGGCTGAATGGTAATATCATGCGCATGCTGATTCAATCGCTTAACACGGTAAAGGCGCGGACTGATTGGAAGAGATAATATTTCCCAATACCCGCAAATTGGTATTCACCCGATGATTCGGCAGTACCGCTGCTGATGCAGCGGTAACTAGTCGGCCCTGCGGGCCTCAATGAATTACACCCAGTTCCCGGGTGTATGAAATCCGCCCTGTCGGGCGTATGAAAGCGGGGCTGCGCCCCGCACGAAATACCACTGCTGCGCAGTGGTATGATAATCACCACTCGCTTCCGCTCGTGGTGATTATGCTTGCAACGCGTATACCTATCTGCTACAATGCTCCCAGCATTATGACACCCAAACACATTGTTGCCGTTATCGACTATGGCTCACAGTACACGCAGCTGATTGTGCGCCGCGTGCGTGAGCTGGGCTTCCTCGCCAAGCTTTATGCACTGGAGGACCTGCATGAAATCAGCGAGCCGGGCGCCATCATTCTTTCGGGCGGCCCCCGCAGCACATCGGAACCGGATGCTCCGGATATTGATTTTGAATGGCTTACTTCTTTCGGCGTTCCTGTACTGGGTGTATGCTACGGCATGCAGCTGCTGAACGTGAAGACGGGCGGCACCGTGCGCCCCAGCAACAAGCGCGAGTACGGCCCCGCCGCTCTGGTGCCCGAGAAGCTGGAAGGCCTGTATGCTGATATGAGCCCCTCCTCCCAGGTGTGGATGAGCCACTCCGACACGGTTGACCACCTGGCCGACAACTGCCGCGTAATTGCCCGCAACAGCGACGGCGTACCCGTTTCCCTGCAGTGGGGCGACCAGATGTTCGGTATCCAGTTCCACCCGGAGGTGACCCACTCCCACGAGGGCCGCACCATCCTCAAGAATTTCCTTTCCTACGCCAAGGACCTGGCCAAGTTCGACATCGGTGACTTCAAGCGCGAGCTCATCGACGACATCCGCGCCAAGGTAGGCGACAAGCAGGTGGTCTGCGGCGTTTCCGGCGGCGTGGACAGCACCGTGCTGGCTGTGCTGCTGCACGAGGCCGGAGTGAATGTGCGCTGCATCTTCGTGGACAACGGTCTGCTGCGCAAGGACGAGGCTAAGGAAGTGCAGGCCAACTTCGCCCGCATGGGTGTGGAGATTGAGACAGTGGACGCCAGCGAGCGTTTCCTGGCAGCTCTGGCCGGCGAAACCGCCCCGGAGAAGAAGCGCCGCATCATCGGCAACCTGTTCATCGACGTGTTCTGGGATGCCGTGGGCGATGCCGAGATGCTGGCCCAGGGTACCCTGTATCCGGACGTGATTGAGAGTGCCTCCAACGCCAAGAGCAAGGCTTCCGTCATCAAGACCCACCACAACCGCGTGGAGCGCGTGCTCAAGATGCAGGAAGAGGGCAAGGTGATTGAGCCTCTGGCCTTCCTGTTCAAGGACGAAGTGCGTGAACTGGGTGCCTCCATGGGAATTTCCCACGACATTCTGTGGCGTCATCCCTTCCCCGGCCCCGGCCTGGCTGTGCGCTGCCCGGGCGAGGTGACCAAGGACCGCCTCGACATCATCCGCGAGTGTGATGCCATCTTCATCGGCACCCTGCGCAAGTGGGACTGGTACGACAAGTGCTGGCAGGCCTACGCCGGTCTCATCCCCGTGAAGACCGTGGGAGTGAAGGGTGATGAGCGCTCCTACGAGTTCGCCACCAACCTGCGTGCCATCGTATCTGAGGACGCCATGACGGCTGACTGGGTGCAGCTGCCCTACGACCTGCTGCGCGAGGCTTCCAACCGCATTCTGAACGAGGTTTCCGGCATCAACCGCGTGCTCTTCGACGTGAGCACCAAGCCGCCGGCATCCATCGAATGGGAGTAAAGCCCCCCCGGCTGATTTTCCAGCTTATGGCAGACACCCGCAGCGGTGTCTGCCATTTTTTTGCACAACGTACTTTTTTACTGGATTTTATGCTAATTTAGTGTAGACTGAACGGGAGCACTGTTCTACACCATGAAAAAGATTATTTTTGCCGCCATTCTGCTTGGAATCGCCGTATTTTTCTGCGGTTATTCAACATACCGCGATGATGTGGACGGCAGCACAGCCCCCCTGCGCAAACTGAACGATTTGAATTCCAACATGTTCCGACTTGGCCTCCCGTTAGGAGCCAAGTCCATGCATGTGGGAGAAGAACAGTTCACTGAGGCTCGCCCCTGCTATTTCAACAGCCACCATGCAGCCTACTCCGCCTTGCTCCAGGGTAAGATTGACGGTTACCTCTTCGACAGCCACACGCTTGACTACGTGGCAGCCAGCTCTCCGGACTTTGCCGTGCTGCCGGGTTCTGTCGGTCGTGTCGATATCGCCATCGGCGTGGCACCCAGGAATGCGGAACTACTTGGACCTATCAACCAATTCATTGACCAGTACAAGCAGGATGGCACCTACCAGGCCATGTACAACCGCTGGATGAAGCCGGAATCCCGGACAGAAACCGGATTCATGCGCCCGGATGTGCCGGAGATGCCGCAGATTGAAGCCCCCGCTGCTCCGACCCGCACGCTGGTAGTGGGCACCTGCAGCCAGCTGGAGCCCCTGTGCTTCCGTCCCCGCGGCAGCGAGACCTACACCGGCTTCGATATGGAACTGCTGCGCCGCCTGGCTCTGCATCTGAATATCCGCTACGTCATCCGCGACCTGGACTACATCACCATGATGGATGAGCTGGCCAACGGCAAGCTGGACATTGTGGTAGCCGGCCTGAACAAGACGGAGGAACGCATCAATCGCCAGATTCTTTTCAGCAAGAACTACATAGATTCCCACATTGTGGCCCTGGTGCGCAGCGCCCAGGTACCCGCAAAGACGGGCGTAAACAGGAAGTAAGAGGCAACAATGAAGGGCTGATTCAGGCCCTCTCATACCATGTTCATCAACCGCGAAATCTCCTGGCTGGAATTCAACCAGCGCGTGCTGGATCAGGCACTGCGCCCGGAACTCCCGCTGCTGGAGCGCGTCAAGTTCCTGTCCATCAGCGCCAGTAATCTGGATGAATTCTTCCAGGTGCGCGTAGGCGGGCTCATGCTGTTGCGCCAGACCGGCAAATTCAAGCCGGATATCACCGGACTTTCCCCGAGTGAGCAGCTGGAGCGCATCCGCGAACGCGCGGGGAACATGGTGACCACCCAGTACCACCTGCTGCAGGAGGTGCTCATGCCCCTCATGGTCGAGGCCGGGCTGAGCCCCCAGAAGCTGGATGACCTGACCGAAGCCCAGCATGCTGCACTGGAGGAATACTTCATCAACAACATCTCCCCCATTCTCACCCCGCTGGCCATGGAGGTGGAGCAGCCCCCCATGCTGCCGAATCTGAGCCTCATTCTGGGCGTGGAGCTGCAGCCCACCACCGGTGGCGAAACCCGCTTTGTGGCCATCACCCTGCCGGAGGTACTGCCCCGCCGCGTGCAGTCCGCCGTGCTGGGGCGCAATGGCTATGTGATGCTGGAGGACATGGTGAGCACCTTCTGCCCCCTGCTCTTCCCCGGCGAAAAAGTGCTGAGCACCACACCCTTCCGCGTGACCCGCAACGGCGATATTGCCGTGGCAGAGGAGGAAGGCGGCGACTTTGCCCGCGAGATGGAAAGCGTGCTGGTGGCCCGCAAGTTCTCAGACTGCGTGCGCCTGGAGCTGCCCGCAGGCACACCGCAGAGCATCGAGAAACGAATCTCCGCCATAGTGGGCGCCGATGAGGGCTCCACCTACCGCGTGCCGGGCCTGCTGCGCCTGGTGGATTTCGGGCAGATGGCCTTTGAGCCTGGCAATGACCAACACAAGGTACAGGCCTGGACCCCCTGCTGGCCGGCAGAGGTGGATGCCTCGTTGAGCATGTTCGAGAACATCGCCCAGGGAGACATCCTCATCCATAACCCGTACGAAAGCTACGAACCCATCGTCAAGCTGATTGAGGAAGCCGCAACAGACCCGGATGTGATTGCCATCAAGCAAGTCCTCTACCGCACCGCAGAGAACTCACGCTTCATTGCAGCCCTTTGCCGCGCGGCTGAAACCGGCAAGCAGGTCACCGTGCTGGTAGAGCTCAAGGCCCGTTTCGATGAACGGCACAACCTGGCCCAGGCGGAGAAGCTGCAGCGCTCTGGTGTGCAGGTGGTGTACGGCGTAAAGGGCTTCAAGACCCACGCCAAGATTATGCTCATCGTGCGCCGTGAGAACGGCAGCCTGCGCCGCTACTGCCACATCGGCACCGGCAATTATAACGAAAAGACAGCCCGCATCTACAGCGACCTTTCTCTGCTCACCTGCAACGAGCATCTGGGGGCAGACGCCTCGCAGTTCTTCAACTCAGTAACCGGCCTCACCCGCCTCATGCGCTTCCGCCGCATCTACCCGGCACCGGCCACCATGAAGAGCCACCTGCTGGAGCTCATTGCCGCCGAGACCCGCCGTGCCGAAATGGGCGAGCGCGCCATTATCCGCGCCAAGATGAACTCTCTCAATGATGTAGAGATGATGAATGCCCTGGAAAAGGCGGCAGAGGCCGGAGTGAACATTCAGCTGAACATACGCGGCATCTGCTGCTGGGCCCCCACCAGCGAGAAAGCCCGCGCCTGCACCCGCATCACCAGCATTGTGGACCGCTACCTGGAGCACGCGCGCCTGTTCCACTTCCACAACGGCGGCAACCCGCTCATCTACATGGCCAGCGCCGACTGGATGAGCCGCAACCTGGACCGCCGCGTAGAGCTGCTGGTCCCCATTGAAGACCCGCGCCACGCCAGCCGTATCATGGGCATTCTGGATTCCTGCTTCAAGGACAATACCCAGGCCTGCGATATGGCCCCGGATGGCTCCTACCACCCGGCCGAGAACAAGAAGAAAGCCTTTGCCATGCAGGCCCACCTGCAGCGCGAGGCACGCCGCCGCGCCCGCAACCAGGAAAGCGACAACAAGCGCGTACTGGAACCTCACAAGCCGAAGAAAGCCTGAGGGCGGCAGAGTCTATTCGGAGCGGAGGGACTTCAGCCCCCTCGCTGGTTATGTTGACGGGACAGGAGTCCCGTGTTTCGATTGATTTGCCCCCCTTTTGCCCCCTGCCATTACTCCACCACGCGGAGTCTGGGGATAGCGCTCTGCTGCAGCTGCTCGTTCACAGCATCCACCGCGGCGCGTTCCACATACACCGCGTAGGGTGCCTTGTTGAACTCCAGCTTGATGAGGCCATTCTCCGTCGGCTCATCCAGCAGCGCCGGCAAGTCTGCAAACTCGCGCACCGGCTTGCCGTTCACCGCAATCAGTCGGCTTGACGTCAGCTCATCATACCCCTGGGTAGCCACCGTGGAAAGCACACCAGTAAGAGCCACCGGCTCCGTACAGCCCGCCTCGCGCAAGGCATCCTGCCCCTGCTCCAGCATCTGGAACTCCAGCGGCAACACACCATTGCGGCCATTCCCTATCTCAGTCATCAGCGTGCTGGTAAGCGGCTGGAAAAGCATGCCACCCCACATGATATAGCGCGGCTGCACGCCGGGCTTCTGCGGACGGAACAGCGCATTATCCACGGCATCACGATTCACGCGCACCTGCAGCTGCAGCGGTTCCCCTGCCCGGCTTACAGAGAGCGTCAGCTCCTGCCCCATATCCTTCATACCACGCAGCAGCACACTGGCACTATGCAGGCCGTAACGGGGGTGGTTGCAACGCCCCTGATTATCCAGCGGCATATTCTCCACAGCAGTCACCACATCACCCACCTTCAGGCCGGCAGCTTCAGCCGCGCTGCCCGGCAGCACCTTGCTGATATACAGGCCATTGGCCTCGGCATCCAGCTTGAGGTATTTGCGGAACTGAGGATCATCCAGCGGGGTGTAAACCATACCCAGCACGGGCACACCAGCCTGCTCCTGAGTCAGGAAACGCTGAATCAGCTCTGCATTCACCACCTGCATCAGGTGCTCCTGCTTCCTGTAGGAAACGCCCAGACCGCTCAGCTTGCCATCGCGCACCACCGGGGAACCGGTCGTCTGCCCATCCGGCAAGGGACGCGCGGCACGCATCACCATGAGCGGCACCTTGTCTCCGCCGGCGTTCTCCGCCTGCAGTTCCACATGCACCGGCTCCACGCCGTTAATCAGACCAGCGTATGTAGCGGCATCACCGCGGCTCATCGCCTCACCCAGCGGCAAGGGGGTGCGGGTATCAAAAAGAGAGACATCATCCTCATTCGCCACGGTCAGCAGCGCCAGGTTCATATCCTCATCATAACGCAGCACCCGGGCCGGCACCGTGCGGCTTTCATCCGGCAGAAGCAACTCCACATAAGTAGCGTTTTCCACCACGCGCCCCACCGTGAGCACGCGCCCCTCGCCCATATACACACCCAGGGCACTGGCACGACGGGGAGTCTCCTTCTCCCACGGACGCAGAGAGTTATACTTCTGCAGCGTAGCATTCACCACCAGCAGCGAATGCGCCGGCTCCTGCTGCACAACGGCAGGCAGGGGCTCAGGCGCAGCAGGTTGCTCCGCAGGCGGCTGCACCGCGGGGGGAGTCTCCACCGCCACGGGAGTCTCCGGGGCGGCGGGAGCCTTCTTGTATGAGGTTCGCACCGTGGGCTTACAGGCACTCAGGCCCACAGTCAACAGGGAAAGAATTGTCAGAGTCCGGATCATGATTCGGAAAGGAAAAGTTATTTAAGACGGGCCGGAGCCGGTATGTTATATCGTTCAGAAATGCGTTTATTGGCAGCCTCCACAGCGGCATTATCAATCACCACAGGACGCGGGGCATCTGCCAGCTCAATAACGGTGTATTCAGGGCGCACTGTACCCTCTGCCGGATACAGCAGCGAGTGCAGATGCTCCAGCCCCGTTACCTCCACGCCGTTCACCTTGGTCACCAGGGCGCGGCCCAGGTCATCAAAGCGGGCATTCACCTCATCCGGCAGTGTACGGGTCAGCAGAACCAGGTCCTGCTTCACAGCAGATTCACCACCGCGAGTAAAACGGTCCATCTCCACCATCACATCCGCAGATGACACCTGGTGAGCCTGCAGCACATTCAGCTCCAGCGGCTGGAACACCAGACCGCCAAACACCACATAACGCGGACGCTCATCATAGCGGCGGGAAAGCACCCGGATAGAAGGCAGCGGAGCCATCGTCACCTCAGCCTCCATCACATCGCCATCACGCAGCAGAGTGAAGTGCACCTTATCCCCGGCAAAGGAGCGCTCGGCCAATTCCTCAAGACGCACCCGGACGCCATCCAGCTCAATCATGGCAGAGGAATCCACCGGCAGGCCATTCACGGCCATCACCACATCACCGGGCTTCAACGGGCCATCACAGGCAGCCCCTTTCACCACCTCTGCCACCAAGCAGCCCAGGCCGTTATCCGCCAAGCCGTAGTGGCGGCGCATGCCGCGGTTTTCCATGGGCATGAAACGCGCACCCATCTCCACATAGCCATCATACCGGCCATCTTCCACATCCTTCAGGAAATGGCGGATAACCGGCATGGGAATTACATAGCCTGTGGAATTGGCCTGCATAAGCCCCTGGAACGCCACACCCACCACCTTGTCACCCTTAAGCACAGGGCCACCGCTGTTGCCCGGATTGATAGCGGCATCCACCTGCAGAGCCAGGTGGGCAATATTGCGCGGGTGAGCATAGGAAATCGTCTCCAGTCGGGAAACAATACCGCGGGTTACAGAAAGGCGAGTGCCGCCAATGGGGTACCCGATAGCGCGCACCGTGTCTTCCAGCTGCGGCAGTTCCTCGCTGAACTCCAGGCAGGGCACCCCCTCAAAGGCAGATACATCTTCTATTTCCAGCAGAGCCAGATCCGCATCGTGCGCCACATACTTCACCTTGGCCGGAATGCGGCGCGAAGCGGCATACAACGAAATATCAATCTTTTCCGCATTGGCCACCACATGTGCATTCGTCATGAACAAGCCCGGAGCCACCAGGAAGCCCGTGCCTGTGCCGCGGCCATAGTTACCACCCTGCCACGGGGTCTCATAATCCGGCGTGCGGTTTACTACTTCCACCTTCACAATGCCGCGGTAGGCAGCGGCCAGGTTCACCGCAGGCTTTGCCGGGGGCTCCGGCTTCGCAGGTGCGGCTTCCGGCTCTGCTGCGGGCGCCTCTGCTGCGGGGGCCGGTTCTGCTGCAGGAGCAGGTTCAGCTGCAGGGGCAGGCTCTGCGGAGGCTTCCGGCTGCGGCTCTACCGGCTGGGGCGCAGGTTCTGCAGGCGGGGCTGCAGGAGTCTCCACCGCCGCAGCGGGAGCCACCTCCTCCTGCGGGGCGGGGGCATCCACCGGCTGCTCTGCAGGTGTTGCATCGCCAGCATTTTCAACCACAGCAGGTTCAACGGGGAAAGGAGTCTGCTCTTCCTGAGCAACAGACTCAGCTGCGGCACCCTCAGCCATAACAGGCAGTGCCGACATCAGCGCAAATATAGCGAGTCTCATCTTCACCTCGTCATTTTGCCCCTACCTACACGCTAAGTCAAGAAGAAACCGCGCTCGCGCTACGCATGCACGCGCAAATTCGACAGCTGAAAAAGGAAATAGCGCTTGCACCTCTGCGCAATAGCTGCTAGAATAGCGCGCCGTGCAATCCATATCTCCTTACCAGAACCCGCTTTGGCCCGATGCCATCTGGGATGTTTCAGGCGCATTCGTCAACGACCGTGAGCTGATTGCGTTCTACGACTATTGCAAACTCCTGCTCGGGTTCGAGGTATTCAACATTGTGCACGGCTCCCCCCTCTGCGAGTGGAATTCAGGCCGCGTGCTCAAGCACCTGATGCGCGAAGCCGAGGAAGTGCGCGCCGCCGGCCTGGAATACGAGAACCGCAACATTGCCGTTTACCTCACCTTCACTAACCTGCTGCTCAACGAAAAGCACCTGAAGGATGCGCTCGGCAACGCGCTCTGCATCTTTTTCAGCCGCCACAACCCGACAGGCAGGAACGCCATCATCCTGGCAAACGACCTCCTGCGTGAGCACATCCGCAAGGAATACCCCACCCTGAAGGTCATTTCCTCCATTCTCAAGATTACCAACGGCGGCGGCAAAGGCAAGCTGGATGTATACAAACGCCTGGCCGATGAGTACGATGAGGTCATGGTGCACCCGGATGATGTGCTGAACTACGACCTGCTGGAAAAGATTGAGGACAAGGAGCGCCACATTCTGCTGGTAAACGAGTATTGCATCCGCAACTGCCCCATCCGCCCGATGCATTACCACACCCTTTCCGAGTCAGCGCTCAACTTCATGAGCTTTGACAACAGCAAATTTGAAACCAGACAGGCAAGCAACGGCTGCCGCAGCCTCTACACCCTGCTGGCAGATGAGCACAAGAGCGTACTGGCCCTCAACATGCCGGAAATCAAAATCCTGCGCGATATGGGATTCCGCCATTTCAAGATGCAGGGGCGCGGCCACGCCAATGCCTCATCCGTCCTCTTCGATTTGCTTCGACTCGCGCTGCGAAACGATGCACCCGGCGAAAACGCCATGCACCGCTGCGGCCAGATGTTCTGGGAATCCATTCTCCCCCACGATTTATCATGAGCACCCCGGAAATAACCCCTGAACAGGCAGTGGAAAACCTGCGTTTCCTGACCCGGGATTATCTCCCCCAGGCCAGCTGGACCGTTGGCGGCGCACTGCGTTTCGACAGAAGCCTGCTCACCGTCAACAACTTCCTGAGCCAGATGCTGGTTGTGCGCCAGTTCAGCAATGTAGCCGGCGCCCCGCCCTGCCCCTGGTCGCTGGATTGGTTTGTGCAGCGCCGCCCCCTCGCTTTCGATGCCTATTGCTCCGCCCTGGAGGCCTATGCCAAGCAGAATGTGGGCGTTATCCTCGTATTCGACAACCCGAACCTGAGCGAGGCAGACCTGGAGAACCCCTATTGCCTTGGCCTGGTGCAGGAACTCATCAACCGCGACCGCGTGCGCAAGAATGCCGTCTGCGTGGCAAGCGATGCCCTGGCAGAGAAACTGCGCGCAGCTGCGCCCAGATTACGCATTCACTGCCACCCGAACCGCCTGGTCATGGAAAAAGGCAAGCGCACCCCAGCCCTGTACAACAAGCTTGCAGGGCTGTACGACCGTGTCTGCCTGCACCCGGCAGATGCCGTGAAACCCAGCATCACCAGCGCCTTGGAGAACAAGGAGAAGTTCGATATCATCATCAACGACAGCTGCCTCCGCAACTGTCCCGTGCGCCGGGAGCACCTCTCCCTGCTGGCAGACATGCGCCGCGCCCCCTATGATACCGAGCTCATGCGCCGGCGCTCCGATCTCATCTCCCGCGTGGGCTGCCAGAAGTGCATCCCCGGTGAGCTCGCCCAGAAAGCCAGCTGCAACCTCACCCGGGAGGAAGCCAGTGCCTTGTACGAAGCCGGATTCCGCAGTTTCATCATTCAGGCTCAGCAGTTCCGCAATGAAATGACCCTGCTCTGGGATATATTCCAGTGCATGCTTGACTACTCCCCCGAAATCAGCAACAAGGCATCCCTCATCGCCACGTCCACCATGGCAGAGTTCGGCAAACCCAGCAACTCCATGCCCAGCGGGCTGCGCCAGTTCAGTTTTACAAACTACGAATAAAGAAGATACACGCATGAAATACACCAACATATTCACCTCCGAATCCGTAGGCGAGGGTCATCCCGACAAAGTGGCAGACCTCATCTCCGATTCCATTCTCGATGCCTGTCTGGCTCAGGACCCCGCCAGCCGCGTGGCCTGCGAGACCCTGGTGAAAGACAACCATGTTGTACTCGCCGGCGAAATCACCACCCAGGCTGTCATCGATTACGAGAAAATCGTGCGCGACACCATCGCCGAAATCGGCTACCGCACCGCAGCAGACGATGAGCTGTTCAATGCTGAGAATGTGGATGTAACCAACTACCTCTCCACCCAGAGCCCCGACATCGCCCAGGGCGTGGACGCCCGCGAGGCCGATGGCAAGGACGGCGCCGAACAGGGCGCTGGCGACCAGGGCATCATGTTCGGCTACGCCTCCAACGAGACGCCGGAGCTCATGCCCGCCCCCATCATGTTCTCCCACCGCATCATGATGGAGCTGGCCAAGGTGCGCCACAGCGGCGCCGTTTCCTGGCTGCGCCCGGACAGCAAGAGCCAGGTAGCCGTGGAATACGGCGAGGACGGCCGCCCCGCCCGCATCCTGAACGTGGTGCTCAGCACCCAGCACAGCGAGGAAGTTGACATCGCCACCATCCGCGAGTTCTGCACCAGCCTCATCCGCCGCTGCCTGCCCGCCGAGCTCATCACCCCTGAGACGGAATTCTTCATCAACCCCACGGGCCGTTTCGTGGTGGGTGGCCCCCACGGCGACTCCGGCCTCACCGGC
>JAFYWX010000026.1 GCA_017546445.1 Akkermansia sp.
TACGAAGTATAAGATTCGAACTTATGACCCCATCCGTGTGAAGGATGTGCTCTACCACTGAGCTAACTTCGCATGTTGTGCTCCCTGGTGGGTGCGGCGAGATAATACACGATTCTGAATCTGAATGCAAGCCTTTTTTTAAAGAAAAATGTAGTTTTTTTGCGGGGAATGGTGGCTTGTGTTTCCGGGATGCTGATAATGAGTGCTTTGCGAAAAATAAGAAAAATCCCTGCTCGCTGGGGGGCGGAGCAGGGATTGGGGTGGGTAAAAGGGGGTGGACAAATCAGCGCAGGGGCGTGCGCATGCCGAGGGCGGTGAGCAGGGCGGAGAAGCGGGAATAATCGCTTTCGCGGTCCGCGGAAACCAGGGCATACTCGTATTCGCCCATGCGGGCATCTTCCTCTGCAGCGTTGCGCAGGCGCAGCAGAATCACCTCTTCGGCATCTGTCTGGCGGCCGCGCAGGCGGGCCTCGAGCTCATCGGCGGGCACGTGGATGTACACATCGGCATAGGCGCGGCGGATGGTGGCATCATCACAGGCGCGGATGCTGGCCGCACCTTGCACATCGATGTCCATCACCACATTCTTGCCGGCCTGCAGCAGGTCGATGATATCGCTCTTGAGGGTGCCGTAGCTGTTGCCGTGCACCGTGGCGTGCTCCAGGAACTCGCCGGCGGCCACCTTGGCGGCAAACACCTCGGGGGTGAGGAAGTGGTAATCCACGCCATCCTGCTCGCCCGGTCGGGGCTGGCGTGTGGTGCAGGAGATGGAATAGGCGGTGAGGCCGTCCTTCTCTGCGCGGCGGCAAAGGGTGGTCTTGCCGCTGCCGGAGGGACCGGATACGATGAGGAGTGTTCCAAGCATAGGAAAAAGGGGTGGGGATGAGGGTTATTCGATGTTCTGAACCTGTTCGCGGATTTTTTCGAGCTCCGTCTTGGCGGTGACCACGAGCTGGGCCAGCTCGGCATCATTTGCCTTGGAGCCGGTGGTGTTGAGCTCGCGGAAGATTTCCTGGCAGAGGAAATCGAGCGTGCGGCCCACGGGTTCTGCCTTGTCGCAGATTTTCTCGAACTGGTTGAGGTGGGACTCCAGTCGGGTCATTTCCTCCGACACATCGCAGCGGTCGGCAAAGAGGGCAATTTCCTTGATGATTCGCTCATCATCCAGCGGCAGCGGCAGGCCGGCCTCGGCCAGGCGCTTCAGCAGCACCTCGCGGTGGCGGGTGGCCACACCGGCGGCGCGTGCCATGAGCTGCTCGCGGAAGTTGCGCAGCGTGCCGATGCGGGAGAGGAGGTCGCGCTTCATGTTCTCACCCTCCTGAGCGCGCAGGGTGATGAAGGCCTCCAGCGCCTCGCGCACGGCAGGCTCGGCTGCGGCCTGAATTTCCTCCATCGGGATTTCGGTTTCCGTCTCCTCGGCAATGATACCCAGGCGGAGCAGGGCATCCAGCGAGGTATCCACCGCGCGGCCCAGCGCAGCCTCTGCCTCGGCCAGGGTGGCGGTGAGGGCGGCGAGCTTATCGCGGTTCAGCGCCAGCGCCCCGGTGCTGCCGGGAGTCTGCTGCAGGGAAAGAGATACATTCACGCGCCCGCGCGAGACAGCCGAAGCCACCATATCGCGCACGGCGGTTTCCAGTGCGGCCCAGGCGCGGGGGAGCACCACGGCTATTTCTGCCTGTTTGCGGTTAACGCCGCTAATTTCGACCCGGATGGAAGAACCACCCAGGGGGGCTGTGGCAGCCCCGAATCCGGTCATGCTATTCATAAATTGATATTGCCAATGATGTTGAGCAGGTGCGAATCGAGGGTGAGCGCCTCGTTCACATTGAAATTGAGGTCTGTGCGCAGGGCTTCCAGCGCGCGCATGCGCAGCAGCAGCTCTGCCACCGGACGCGCTGCGGCCAGCCCGGCAATCTCCGGGGTGATGGGCTGCACATCCGGCGCGTGCGATGCCAGCAGCACCGCCTGGCCCAGACAGAGCGAAAGCAACTCGAGCATCTGCTCGCGCTCGGCCAGGTATTCGGTTTCGATGAGCGCGGCGGTGGCGTCCTTCTGGCGGTTTTCCCAGTCGCGGATATCGGTGCCCTCGGCAATGGCCTTGGCCTCTGCCTTCACGGCGGCGGTGAGCCGCTTGCTTATCTGCTCCTTGCGCTCCGTCAGCAGTGCCTGGAAATCGGCGCGCAGCGCCAGGGCTGCCACATCGGACCCGACCAGGGGCAGGGCAGCAGCCACGGCGGGCAGGAAAGCCTGCTGCGCCTCGGAGAGGTGCAGGGCGTTGCCCGGCTCGTGCAGCGGCACGCGCACACAGCGGGAAAGAATGGTGGTGAGCAGGCGGCTGGGCTGCTCGGTAATGAGGATGATGACCGTCTGAGGCGGCGGTTCCTCCAGCGTTTTCAGGAAGGCATTAGCCGCTTCCTCCATCATGCGGTCGGCCTCCAGAATGATGACCAGCTTGGTTTCCCCGGCATCTGCACGCAGGGCCAGGAAGGGCTCCACCCCGCGAATATCCTCGATAAGAATCTTGCGGCTCTTGGAACCGGGGCGCAGCACGCGGCACATGTGGTGGCGCAGCGTCTCCAGACTCTCGGCCCGGGTGCCGTTCAGTTCCTCTGCCAGAGCCAGGGCCAGACGGTGGGTGCCGGCTGCCGGGGTGCCGGTGAGCAGCAGGGCATGCGGTAATCGGCCGCTGCGGCGGGCATGCAGCAGAAGCTGGCGGGCTTGTTCCAGATTAAAGGACATGGTGGGGGGGATGAAATCTTACTTCTCCGGGTAGGAACCCAGCACCTTCAGCACCGGGCATTGCTCCTTCAGCTCTGCCAGGCAGCTGCGCAGCGGCTCCTGGTCCTCGTGGCCGTCCACGTCAATGTAGAACAGGTATTCCCAGGCGCGGTCGCGGCCGGGGCGGGAATCCAGACAGAAGATATTGATGCCGTGCGTGCGGAAATGCTCCAGCACATCCACCAGGCTGCCGGACTTATTCGGCACGGTGAAGCAGATGGTGGTGCGGTCGTGGCCGCTGGGTTTGGTGGTCTGGGTGCCGATGACCACGAAACGCGTGGTGTTGCTGGCTACATCCTGCACATGCTCGGCCAGAATTCCGAGACCATGCAGGCGCGCGGCCAGCGGGCTGCCCAGGGCGGCGGCTCCTTCGTCTGTCTTTTCCAGCGCCATGCGGGCGGCGGCGGTGGTGCTGGCGGTGGGAATCTGGTCGGCGTGCGGGTAATTGGCCTGCAGCCACTGGCTGCACTGCCCCAGCACCTGCGGGTGGGAGTAAATGGTGCGGATTTCGCTGGCCGCGATGTTGGCCATGAGGCAATGCTGCACGGCCTGGTGCACCTGGGCGCAGATACGCAGGGTGGTGTGGGCGAACATATCCATGGCCTGCACCACGCTGCCGTGCGTGCTGTTTTCCAGCGGAATCACGCCGTAATTCACCTCGCCGCGCTCCACGGCAGAGAAAACATGGTCAAACGAGGCATAGGGAACCAGCTCCACGCTGTCGCCGAATCGGCTCAGCGCAGCCTGGTGGCTCCAGGTGCCCTCCGGCCCCAGGTAACCGATGCGCATGTTGCCCTCCAGGTGAAAGGAGCAGCTTACAATCTGGCGCCAGATGCTCAGGATGCTCTTCTCCGGCAGCACATCATTGTTCAGTTTGAGAATTTTTTCAATAAGCGCGCATTCGCGCTCCGGCACGAAGGTAGGGGCCCCGGTGGATTTCTTGATTTCGCCCACCTGGTGCACACAGGCGGCGCGCTGCTTGAGCAGCTCCACCAGCTGCGCATCAATGCTGTCTATTTCCTGTCTCAGCTTGTCTAAACTCATACCCGTGCGCGGATTGTACCACAGCAGCGCCTGTGGTTCAATCCTGATTTTCTTAATTACGGTCAGGGACGTTTCTTTCATGTCTCTACTGCCTGAATTCCCCGTGTCCGGAAGGCGAATTTGCTTGACGCGCCGTATGGCTTGTGTATAGTAGGTAAGTACTCGCATTTAGTTTTATGAAACTGAGACCCGCACGTCCCCTCTCCAGTTCTTCCCGCAGACGCCCTAAGAAGGGCTTTGCGCTCATTGCTACTCTTACGCTAATGATGTTGCTGGCCATGCTTGCAGTGGCTATCATGGCTACGGCTGCATCGCAGAACCGCATTGCTCTGCAGACCATGCTTCAGGCAGAGGCTCGCCAGCAGGCGCTGGTGGGTCTGGATGCCGCCATTGGTGAGCTTCAGGTGGAGCTTGGCCCCGACCAGCGAGTATCGGCCAGTTCCGGTATTCTGAGCGATAATGCCAGCGCCCGCGCGCAGCACCTGCTGGGCGTGTGGAACAGCTGGGACGGCCCTATCTACGGACGTAGTCTCTCCGGGCGTGCAGAGAAGATTTCCGGCACTTATTCCAAGGGCCGTTCGGGTATGTTCCGTCGCTGGCTGATATCTGCCCGCGACCTCAATGCCACCCGCTCCCTGAATGCGGCGGACCAGCTCTGCTCCCGCGATCCGGGGCAGCGTATCTGCATGGTGGGTGAGGGTACCCTTGGTAAATCTCTTTCTGCTCAGCACCATGTGTATGCCGATCTGCTGAAAATGCCTGCAACCGGTAAGAACGAAGCCTGCTTTGCCTGGTGGGTAGGTGGCGAGAACCAGAAGGCCAAGGTTTCTGTGCAGAACCCCAGGGAAACCAATGACCCCTACGAGGTGCTGCGCCGTACCTGGGATACCCCGGCACCGCGCTTTGTCAATAACCGGGACCTGGATTTCCTTCCCAATGAAATTGAGGAACCTGCCCGCGTGGTGACTCTGGCCTCTCTGCCGCTGGTGGGGTCTTCCTCGCAGGCTGCAGGCATGCCCTATTTCTTCGATGTATCCACCACTTCGTATTCTCTGCCTGTCAATGTGAGCATGGGTGGTTTCAAGCATGACCTCTGCCTGCTGCTTAATAAGGAAACCCTCAAGGAAACCGAATTTGCTGCTCGTTCAAATCAGGACTGCCCTATTGCGGACAATCAGCAGGTTCCGAAGGGCACTGAGGAGGATATGCCCATTGGTTCCTGGCAGAATCTGCATGCCTATTACAACTGCTGGCCGGATGGTTCTGCCAAGGATAGCAAGAACTTCACCGCCCGTCTTCTGGGCGACCTGGGTAAGGCATATACCCGCATGAGCGGCTCTGTTTTTGACAGCACCATGAAATATGGCGATGACCCGGATACTTTCGGTGGCGACGAGGGTGAAGGCGGCGCTTTCTCCTACGATTCTCGTACCTTGCTTGAAAAAGGCAGCACCACTTCCGGCTATGCCCGCACTCCGGTGATGCTGGCCTTTGTTTCCAACTTCGCATTGAATGTATTCGAAACGGATCGAATGGCAAAGGATGGTAAGCCTCTGTATGACCTCAGCGTCTACTTCTCGCCGATGTTCCTGTGGTGGAATCCGTACAACGTGCCGATGCGAATCCGTGGCCAGCAGCTCTGGTCCCAGTCCCTGCCGTACAAGTCCACCTGGTTGCAGACTCTTACATATCCGCAGCACAGAACGGTTCAAAGTGAAACCGATTATGAGTGGGGCCAGCGTGGTTTGACGGAACTGGGTGCCGATACCGGTCAGTTTTTCCAGGCTTCGGCAAAGAACAAGACCGGTGATATCGTGTTCCAACCCGGTGAAATCATCTTCTTCTCTCCTGCAAAAACGCTTAGTAGCGAGTCTACAGGGTCGGAAGAGTATGCTAACCCCTGGGTGCCTGGATATCATCCGAGTGGTATAGCCACATACAGGGCGCTGGTGTACACCAACCAAAGCGATAATGGTTCAATAGGTGTCGCTAACACTGAGCAGATAAACAAGGGCAATTTCCGCCTGTCCATGCGTCTTGGTAAGTCTGCAGAAGGTGGCGGCACAAATACAGATGGCTGGCATTTTGCCCCGGAACACAGAGAGGCCATGACCTTGTTCAACGGCTATAACGGTATGGGTAGCCCGGATGAAAGCGCGGGCCATTTTGGCAAGCGTGGCCAGAGCCCGCAGCGAGGCCTTCTTGGCTGGTATGACCCCAACAAGGCTGACCAGAACACGGTGTTCTGTCAGTCTGTCAAGTGGTCTCTGGACGGAACCATGGAGGACGAAATACAGCCTTTCTACATTGCAGCAGTCGGTATTGTTGCAAAGTCTGCCAACAACAGGCTGGATGAGTATGTCTTCCCGTCATCGGACTACCGCAGCAAGGTGTGGCAGCACTCCAGCCCTGCCTTCTGGGGCAGTGCGCTGGTTGAGCCTGATGGACAGATGCGTAAGTATCATCCGTACCAGCTCGCCTGTTTGCCGGTGAGCGCGGGCATGACCTCATCCCCCATGGATAACCTTGGTCGCAACGGCTATCTGGGTATCACCAGCGAAGGTGAGCAGGTGTCCTTCGCCTCGGTTCTTGAGCTTCCGGTTCATCCTCCGTTCTCTCTTGCCGGGTTTGCCGGTATGCGTCTGCAGCCCGGTTGGTACAAGACCCAGGGGCAGGGGGGATATGCCCGAATTTCCGCTCTTCGTCGCATGCAGTACCAGGCTGGTGTGCCCAGCGTCGGTATTGGCAATGCCTTTGCAGACCCCTGTCTGCCGGCAGATGATGTGTACACCTTCTACCAGAACAAGCTGGAGAGCCCCAGACTTGAGACAAACTCCCGTGTGTTTGGTGATTTTTATGACCACGGCCTGATTATCAACGATGCCTTGTGGGACCGCTGGTTCTGCTCCTCTGTATCTGACATGCCTGATAAGAATGGTGGCAAAATCGTTGCTCAGGATGTTCTTAGGAACTTTGTTCAGGGGCGCGAGTCGCTTCCGGTATCTCGTTACAAGCGTGTCAATACACCGTATAATGATGACCAGGTGATTCAGCGCATCATGAATGGCGATGGCTGGAAGTACATTGCCCAGTATCTGATGATTGATGGCGGGTTCAATGTGAACTCCGTATCTGTGGAAGCCTGGGCTGCCGTGTTGCAGGGCCTGGCCAGGCGCAAGCTCGTGGCTGCGAAGGATAAGCAGCTGGTGCTTGTGGAAGACGGCAAGGGTGTAGATCAGGTTCTCTTCTCCCGTTTCATGCTTTCCACCACGGATAAGAGCGTGGACGGCCTCGGTGGCTACAGCATGATGCAGGGTTCTACCGAATTCCGTGATGGGGGACTTGCATCCGCCTGGAGTGAGGTGCGTATGCTGGAGTCTGAGTCCATTCGCCGCCTGGCGGAAGAGATGGTGAAGCAGGTGCGCAAGCGCGGCCCGTTCCTCAGCATGTCCGACTTCGTGAACCGCCGTCTGGAAGAAGGAGAGAATGGTCTGACGGGTGCGCTTCAGGCTGCTATCGATGCTACAGACATCAACCGCGACTTCAACGAGGTGCAGGTAGCTGAGGCAGAGGGTGGCATGTTCAAGAATCCCAAGGCCGGCATGGGGTCGCTGCACACCGCCGCCCCCGGTTACCTGATTCAGAGTGACGTGCTTGCTTCCCTTGGCAATATCCTCACCGTGCGTGATGATACCTTCACCGTGCGTTCCTATGGTTGCGTGCGCAATCCGAACAAGGCTATTCTGGCTCAGGCCTGGTGCGAGGCTGTGGTGCAGCGTACCATGGACTATGTGGACCCGACCAACGCCCCGCAGGACTCGGATTACAAACCCGATGGCACCATGGGTAAGGGGCTTTCCAATGCCAATAAGGTACTGGGGCGTCAGTTCCGCATTGTATCCTTCAAGTGGTTGGATAACTGGGATATCTGATGTGTCCATACACCGCAATTTCAGACCGCGCATTCCTGACCGGGGGTGCGCGGTTCTGCTTGTGCTAACAGGTGGGTCAAACAACTTGAAAGGTGGTGTCTGTGTGCTATAGTGCGGAGCATGAAAATACATCTGCCCCTTGTGCTGCGTGCTATCCTGATAGCAGCTTTTTCTCTGCCTGTGCAGGCTGTTCTGAGCTGGAACTCCGGGGAATGGAATACGGTGGATTCCTCCTGGTTACGGAATGGTGAACCCGCGGTGTTTAGTAACGGTGATGCCGTCGCTTTTACTTCCGCTGCGGCAAGTGCGGAGGTCAATATAAGCGGCCTGGTTGAGCCCTCTTCCATGCTGGTGAGTGGCAGCGGATTTGTGTTCCGCGGCAGCGGAAGTATCAGCGGGACGGGGACGCTCACGCTGGGAAATGGGGCTTCGCTATCTGTGCAGAATGCCAACACCTTCAGCGGTGGTACACATGTGGCAGAGCAGGCGCGGCTCACTCTGGGAGTATATGATGGGGTAGGAACCGTATCCTCCGGGGAGCTGGCGCTGGGGAACATCAGCGGTCATGGACGCGTGATTATTGCGCTGCAGGATGCTTCCACCATGGCATCGATACAGGGCTCATCTCTTGCTGATTTTACCGGCACACTTTATCTTGAGCAGGGGCATATCGGGCTTGGGCGCAGGCCAGACCACAGCGGCCCCGGCAGTAATGCTGTGCTGGGAGCTGCCCGGGTGGATGTGGGCGGAAGCGGACGCTTCATTGTATCGCTGGGTGGAGGCCAGGCTGCTTTGGACACGGGCAATCGTTTCAGTCCGGATATCCGCACGGAGAATGGAGCTGTCATCGGTAATCGGGATGGCCATGTAAACTGGCTGGGCAATGTATCCATCAACCTGCAGGATGTGACGGCGGCCATCCCGGTGTATGATGCCTCCGCTGCTACGGAACTGAGCATGTATTATGGTAAGTATGTGGTGTGGAATGGCGTGGTGGCAGGCGATGGTGTGCTGCAGTTGACCAGCGGACAGAGCGATACGGGAACAGACCACAGGCTGGTGCTGACGAATGGGGGTAATTCATTTCAGGGCACGTATCGGATTGCAGCCTCGTATCTGACCACGCTTGCCCTGGCTGGTGTGGATGTTGCCACGGATGCCGGGGTGGAGCTGAACAGCGAGAACTCTCGGCTTGTGCTCATGTCCACCAGCGCTGGAATCCGCTCATTGAATGGCACAACAGGCGTGGTGCAGGCAGAGGGTACCGGGGCCTTGCAGCTGAGTATTCAGGAAGGTGATTTTCAGGGAACCGTGCGCGATTCTGCCAATGCTGCAGCCGGTCTGAGCCTCGGTCTGATAAAGGCCGGAAGCGGCGCGCTGAGCCTGAATGGTGAGAACTGTACTTACACCGGGGCAACGCAGGTTCAGGCAGGCGTGTTGCAGTATTCCGGCAATACCACGCTCGGAAGTCTGGTGCTGACCGATGCCGCAGCGCGTCTTGAAGTGTCCGGCAACCTTACCTTACGAGGTGGAGCAGGCATCGAGATGGATGTAGATAATCTGAGTGGTGCACCGGTGCAGGTGGGGGACAGTTTCTCACTGGCCGGTGCCTCCTGTGCCGTCCGGATTACCGGCTATGAATCGCTGACTCCGGGCAGCTATGCGCTGATGACCTGGGGTGCTGAGTCCACGGTGAGCTCGGGTCAATTTATAGCCACGGGGCTCAATGATACGGCAGAGTATATCTACAGCGTGCAGGTGCAGGGAAACCAGCTGGCGTTTGTGGTGGGCAATATGGCGGATATGCCCTGGCTGTGGAACGCCGGCTCGGCCGCCTGGACAGATGACTCTTCTGTTCAGTGGAGCAATGCGTCCGCTGCCGGGCCTGCCGGCCAGGAGGTGACCTTCAGTGCGCGGAATGCCGGAACCGTCACGATTGGGAGCGTTACGCCCAGCGGCATATCCGTGAACGGCGGGGTGTACACCTTTGTTCCCGCCTCAGCAGATGCAGCAGGCATTGTGAGCAGCGGCACCCTGCGTGTAAGCGGTGCAGATACGGTCCTGAATCTGAATCTGGACAACACCTCATTCTCCGGTAATGTGGCGTTGAATGGCGGTGTGCTGGTGATGGGCACTGCGCAGGCGCTTGGGGATGCTTCTCTTTATTTCAACGGAGGTGTGCTTCGGTATGGCAGCGGTGAAGCCACCGATGTGAGTTCGCAGGTGAATGCAGATTCTCTTGGCCAGGTTCGTGTGGATACCAACGGGAATGAGGTCACCTGGTCGGCGTCCTCTGGTGTGCAGCAGGCATTATCCCGGGGGGTGGAAAAGAGCGGCCTGGGGACGTGGACGCTGGATTGGAACGCATCCGGAGAGGTGCAGAGCGGTGCGCTTTCTGTGCTGGATGGAATCCTGAGTATACGGAAACAGAGTGGCAACGGCACGTTTGCCGGCACATTTTCCGGGGCGGGAACCATTGCTCTGAGCAGCCCCTCCGGGCAGCTTACTGTCAGTGGCAATAACAGCGCTTTTGGTGGTACTCTTCTGCTGCGGGGGGATGGCAATCCCTCCTCGGGCAGCGTCAGCTTCGCCTCCGGTGCGTCAATGGGTGGTGCGGATACCCTCGTGCAGGTGGCGGGGCAGCGCTTCTGGTTTGCGGATAGCACCAGCACGGCGGCAAATCTGGAGATAGTGGAGGGGACGACGACGTATTTTGATGGCAGCACGGGCCGGAGTTATACCTTTACCGGCACGGTGAGCGGGGGTGGTAATCTGCTGGTAAAACCCTCCAGCCATATAACCATGAGCGGTGATATCAGCGGCTTTACCGGGCAGTTTGAGCATCCCGGGGCATCGGCGTCTACCTGGCTGCTGGGTGGAGAAGGGGTGTCCGGCAGTGGTTTGGTACAGGCCAATCTGAGCAGCAACGGCTCCCATATGGTCTACGCTTTCTGGTATGAAACGCCCACCACCATGAGCGGCAGCATCAGCGGCACGGCGAACCTGCAGCAGCGCGGCAGCGGGGCGCTGATTCTGACGGCGCAGAATACGACAACGGGCAACCTGACAATTGATGCCGGTTGCGAAGTGCGGCTGGGCTCGGCCACGGCTGCGGGCAGTTGGGCTGGTGCTGTGCAACTCGGGGAAGGCGTGCTCACCCTGGTGAACGGGTTCCTGCAGACACCGTTGACTACTCGGGAAGGTACCCTGGTGGCCGATGTGGCTGCAGGTGCCGTGGTCGATATTGCCGGCATGGATGGCAATACGCTGCAGAGCATCAGCGTGGGCGCCGGTGGCCTGCTCAGCGGCATTGTCGGGAACCTGACCATCGGGCAGCCCGGCGGCGTGGAATCGCTTTATCTGACCCTGGGCGTCAATAATGTGAGCAAATCGCCTTTGCGGACGGCTGAGGTACTGTATCTGCTGGAGATTCAGGACGGCAGCCTGCAGATAGCCGATTCCACCACCGTTACACTGGATATGGAGACCATCAAGAGCATTCTTGAGGGCCAGCGGCAGGCGGTTTACCTGCACCTGACCAACGCTGAAATCGAATTGCAGAATGGTATCGGCCCCGCTGATTTGTTTGCCAACAGTCTCACGAGCCCGGAGGCGCTCGGCCTGGTGGTGCTGGGGATAGACGGGGGCAGTATTGTGCTGGAGGGCGCTGTGCGGGATGTCTACATGGTCATGGAGAACGGTGATTACGATACTGTGACCAGCTATACCCGGCTACAGGATTATAAGGCCACCTTCATTGATTCCGGTTATACCTTGCATCTGAATCTTCCCGGCGATAATACGCAACAGGCCTGGGTGAACAATCTTCTGGGGGCAGGTGATGTGAGCATCACGAACACGGATGAAGCCTCCGGGGTGGTGCGGGTTCTTCTGAATAACGATGTGCTGGCTGAGCTGGACGGCGTGCTTTCTCCGGAAGAGGAGGCGCAGGTGAATACAGCCAACACCGAGCTGCAGGGGAATATCAGCTGCGGCAAGGCGGTGCAGCTGGTCAAGACCGGCACAGGTACCCTGAGCATTGGCGGTGCGCTGACTGCCGACTGGCTGGAGATTTCAGAGGGAACGCTCCGCTTGTCCGGAACCGGCAGTGTGGTGAATACCCTGCATGGAGATGCGGCCCTTGTGGTGGATGGCGAGCTCGAAATCTCCGGAAATGCCCTCGCGTATTCCGGGGCGCTGAGTGGTGATGGAGCCTTGAATCTGACGGGCCGTCTGAATGGCCGCGGCTCGGTAGGGGCGCTGAAGGGCTCTGGTGAGTTGCTTGCGAGCGGTGCTGTGTTTACGGTGAAGAACGTGTCCGATGCAGCGTTCTCCGGCTCCTTGCTTGAGGGGAATGGGGAAGGTGTGCTGTTAGTGCAGAAGGGGGCTGGAAGCTTCACCCTGAATCAGGCAAATACCACCGCGACCTGGAGTATACATAATGCCGGGCGGATGAATATCATCCTTTCCGGTGCAGGGGATAACAGCGCGCTTACACTTGCCAGTCTGTCGCTGTCTTCAGGTTCCAGTACGCTCTTTGTTCTTGATACTGATAAGAATACAGGGGTGTTTAGTCTTGCTGTGCTGCAGGTCGCAGATGATGCGGAAGTCACGCTTCAATCCAGTGGCGCCCTGCCGCTGGAGCTGGCTGCAGATGGCACGCTCGTGCTGGGCGAGGTGGGGGAAGCGGCATTGGGCGAAGATGGTCGGGTGCCGCTCACCCTGGGGGGGAGTATTGCTTTTCAGGGTATCGAGGAAGCCTGGCTGTGCGTGGAGAATGGGCAGTTGTTGCTGAACACCCAGCGCGATGAATCCAATAGGTATGCCTCGCTTGCCCGCAGTGCCAATGGCCGGGTTGGTGCCGGGATGCTGTGGGCAATTCCTAACCCGGTGCTGCGCGAGGCGCCGGACTTATCTGCCCTGAGCACGGCGCTGAATCTGCTGTCGGAGCAGGGGCGGGCCGGGGAGGTCGATGCACTGCTTGCGGCGGCAGCCGGGGCCGGGGCTGCTGTGCTGGGGGCTGCCGTTTTATCAGATGTGGAGCGGCAGCTCCGGGCCATCAGGAATCGCACCACCAGCATGGGGATTGACCCACGGATGGAATATGATGAGCTGCCTATCTGCAATGCCTGGGTGAACGCAGAGGGCGACAGGCATGAGCTGCGGGCTTCCGGCACGGCTGCCGGCTATATCCTCAGCAGCTGGGGCGCCACCGTGGGGGCTGATTTTGATTTCTCCCCCACCTTCACCGCCGGCCTGGCCATGACCGGCATGTATGGCGAGTTGAGCGGCAGGAGCCCGGATGATGCGCATGGCGACACCGATATTTACTACATATCCATGCTGGCGCGTTATGTTCACCACCGGTGGACTCACACCTGGCTGGGGACCTTCGGCTGGGGAAATATCTCCCTGCGGCGCCAGGTGAACTGGGAAGGTGGCGGGTATCGCACCAAGGGTAACACCGACAGCACGAGCTTCGGCGCCATGTATGAACTGGGCTATGTGATTCCGCTGGATGAGGATAACCAGAGCTGCCTGCAGCCCGTGGCCAATATCAGCTACCGCTATGCCCATGTGGATGCCTATGCGGAGAAGGGCTGCGATGCGGCTCTGCACATGGGCGCCCAGAGTATGGACGGGGTATCCTTCGGCCTGGGCGCGCGCATGCAGACCTACGCGCTGGAGAACGAGATGAACCGCCAGGCTTTGCTGGAGGCCCGTATGCTGGTCAAAATGGATGCCGGTGAACGCCGGAATGCCTGCGATGTGGCCTTGAATGCGCTGCGCGCCCGCAGTGGGCGGGTTCACTCTGCAGAAGTGGGGTGGCTCGGCATGGAGATTGGCGCGGGTATCAGCATCCCCATAGGGGTGAATGCCGGATTCCTCTTCCTGGATGCCGGCTTTGAGTTCCGCGCCGATGCTACCGACTGGAACGGCACGGTGGGCTACAGGTTCACCTTCTGACGCAGCGCCTTTTCAGGAATTACTTTGTGGAGCGGTAGGTGCCATCCTGCTGCTTCACAAAGGTTTCCTCTGCCCAGCGGTCCCATTTCAGGGTGATGCTGCCCTTGTCGTAGCGTACCACGGTGGCGGCATCCTGGGCGCCACCACTGCGCACGGCTACTTTGTGTTTGAAGGAGATAAGCACCGTATCCTGCCACTCGCTGGCGGAGAAGGTGAATGCCTTTACCCGGATGGAGTGATCTCGCTCGCGGATGAGCCTGCGGATTCGTTCCGCTTCTACCTGAGCGGCGGAATAGAGGTGATATTTCCCGTCCTGCTGCTTCACAAAGCTCTCCTCACCCCATTTATCCCATTTGAGCGTGATTTTCTGGTCGTTGAAGACGAGCACGCGGGCGGTATCTCGCGCAAAGGTGGCACGGGCAGCAACCATGAAGTCTCTGGAGACATACAGCGTATCCTGCCATTCATCTGCCACCAGCTGCACCTTGGAGTAGCTGATGCCGGGGTAGTATTGCTGCAGCATCTTCTTTGCGGTCTCGGCATTCAGAATGTGCAGCTGGCGATTCAGCATCACAAACTGGTCGGAGCCGCCTTTTTCCCAGTCCAGTTGTATGCTGCCGTATGAGCCCCGATTCATTTCCTTCACACGGGCTGCTGCTCCGGTGTCGCCGCGAACAGCCATCATGAGGTCGGGGTGCAGGTAGAGACGAGTCTGCTTGTTTTTTTCGTTGATGAAATCAATGAAATAGTGGGGTACCTTGGCAGGAGTCTTCTTGAAGTCCCGGTAGCGCTCTTCGTCCTGCACTTCGTGGAAATTGCCGTCCTCCCGGAGCACGGCATAGCCATAGCCCCAGCGGTCCCACTTGTATTTGATGCAATCCGGCCCGATGCTCAGTACATTGGCGGCGTCCGTGCTGCCGGCGGAGCGGGCCATCACCATGGCGTCCTCCGATATGAGGACCGGTCCCTGCCAGTCCCGGGTCACTATATGCAGCACGCGGGAGGTCAGTTCCATGTTGACCCGCTGCAATTCGCGTTTGATTGCTTCCTTTTGCGGGTGGATGTCAGAGACGCCGGCATCCTCCAGCATCTGCACAATGGCATAGTGTTCGCGGAATTCCTCCAGTTCCGTCTTTGTCGGGCTTTCCTTGTACCCCTTTGCCAGCTGGCGCAGCCTGGCCTTGTGGTGGCTCAGCAGGGTATCGCCGCTGGGGGCTCTCCAGGTGAGGTCGGCACCATAATCGATGAGCATTTCCGCAATGTCGGCATCGTGCGCCAGGGCAAGCGGAGATTCGGCATAGCCGTTGACGGCCACTTTGTGCTCCAGCAGCTGGCGCGTCATTTTGCTGCGCCCGTCCTGCACCAGGCTGGGCAGCCAGGGGGTGGAAGTATACCTGGTAGCCAGATTCAGCGGCGTGCCATTGGTGTTGAACTGCGGCAGGGTGAGCAGGTAGCCCAGCACTCGTTCGTTGGCGATATCCTCTGCTGTTTCGGGCATGAGCCCGGCTTCCACAAAGGCCTTGGCCATGGCTTCGGTGCGCACCTTGCTCCAATGCGGCGCCAGCAGGTCGAGCTTCTTGTGCCGTGCAAAGATGCGCACTACATCCGGGTTGCCGTAGCGCACCATGTAGGCCATGTTCTCGTAATATCCCGGGGCGCCGGCTTTCAGCAGCAAATCCGCGGCTGTGGCATTCTGCACGCAGCCCAGGGCCACGGCCAGCAAATCCTGGCTGGGTTTGTTCCTGAGCAGCTGGCGAATGGTGGCAGTGTCATCGGTCATGGAGGCCAGCACGAGCTGCAGCCCGGGCTCTGTGGGCATGGGCCCCTTGGCGGTAAGCAGGCGTGCCACATATTTGCTGCGCGGGCCGCAGGGGTTGCGCAGCATGGCTTCCAGGGCGGTGCGCCCGAATTTATTGCGCACAGCGGGATCCACACCCATTTTGAGCAGGTATTCCACTACGCGGTCATCTGCTGTGCCGCGGCGAATGACGGCCAGGTGCAGGGCCGTGTTGCCGTTGCGATCCAGCGCGGCGGGGTCGGGCCTGGAATCGGAGATGAGCTCCAGCATCTCCTCCAGCAGCTCGATGGCTTCCTCCCGGATGGAATCCACCGGGTCGGTCACCGGCAGAGAGCAGATGCCGGGCAGGGCATAGAACAGGAAGGTTTCACCATGGTCATCCACGTGCTGCAGATTACCACCGGCGTCGACGATGTCGTGAATGAGTTTCAGGTTTTCCGGGGTGGCGGGCTTGTAGGCTGCAATCTGGGCATAGTTGGCACCGCGTGAGTTAGGGGCATTCACATCAGCCCCGGCATCCACCAGCAGGCGCAGGCATTCCGGCAGAATGCTCATGCCGCCCGGGGAAATGGGGGAGCGCAGCTTTCCCTCCGGCGTGGTGTATTCGGTTCTGGCTCCTGCTTCCAGCAGAAGCTTCACACAAACCGGTATGCCGGCAATATCATCCTCCGTGCGGGGATTGCCGAGACCCTGTACCGCGTGTTCCAGCGCTGTTTTGCCATTGTCTGCGACCCCGGCGGCATCTGCCCCGTGTGCCAGCATCTGGCGGGTGAGTTCTGCATTCCCCTTGCCTGCAGCCTTTGCCAGCGCTAGAGCGCCCTTGGCAGAGGCACCGGCTGTCAGCAGATTCTGCACGTTGCGGGGATGCCTGGTCATGTTTTTGAGCAGGGGCAGACTGCCGCCCTGGTTGTCCAGTGTGGCATTCGGGTTGGCGCCCAGGCGCAGCAGCAGCACCATGCTGCCGGGGTGCTCATGCTCCACCTGCAGAATATGCTCTCCAGCGGTGTTCACCGCGTTGGCATTACCCCCCAGCGCCAGCACCTGCGCGGTGAGCTGCACGCTGTCATTTCGCCAGTTGCGCACGGCCTTAAACAGCGCCTGCGTCAGATTGGCGGGGGTGATGCCTGCTTCCTCCAGCTTGCGCTGCATATCGGCCTGTTCCTGGCCGGTGGGATGCTTTTCTGCCAGGGCACAGGCCTGCAGCAGGCGGCGCACCTCCTCCTTTTCCGCCATGGCGGCGGCGGTCATGCCGTTGGGCGCGGTGAGGTGCAGGCGGGCACCCTTGATTAACAGATAATCAACAATATCGATTCTTCCCAGCCGGGCCGCGTTCATGAGCGGCGTGTAACCCCCGGCATCGGCAGTGTCAACACTTGCTCCGGCCTGAATAGCGGCCAGCTGCTGGTTCATTGTAATCTCCAGCGCGTCTGTCGGGATGGCATAGGCCTCAATCTCCTGCAGCATCGGGTCTTCGCCCGGGAGAAAAGCCACCATCGCGCCACCCAGCAGCGCCAGCAGCAGGGTAGTAGAAAGTACAATCTGTTTTCCGGTGAACCGCAATTTCATTCCACCCCTATTCTATCACCAAAGGGGAGCCTGCGTCAAACCGAAAACAGCCGATTTATGCGCGAAGCAGCGCAGAATGCAGGGCCGCGGCCACGGCCTCGGGCTCGGTGCCGGTTTCGCTCAGGCGGGTGAAGTGGGTGGCATCGGAGTAATGAACCACATTCAGGGTGATGCTGTCATCCGCGTTAATCTCGGCATACCCGCCCACGGGCACGGAGCAATCGGCCTGCAGCAGGTTCAGGAACGCGCGCTCGCAGGAAATGCAGCGGTAGGTGGGAAGGTGGTTGACCCGGGAAATCATTTCTGTGGCCCGGGCATCGTCCTTGCGGCATTCCAGGGCAATGGCGCCTTGCCCGAGGGCCGGCGGGAATTCCTGCACCGGCAGACCGATGACGCGCACCTGGGTGCCCTCCACCTCAAAGGAATCGCGGTCGTAACCCAGGCGGTTCAGCCCGGCGCGTGCCAGCAGGGTGGCCGATACCTCGGGGTTCTCTACCATCTTGCGGAGTCGGGTGGCCACATTGCCGCGCACCGGCACGGTGGTGGCCCTGCCGCCCCAGTAGGTATGCACCATGTGGCTGCGGCGCACGCTGCCGGTGGCAATGACCAGCTTGTCCTCATCGGCATCGGCCTTCATGACCAGCACGTCCTGGATCTCCTCGCGGGGCAGCACGGCGGCCAGTTCGAAGCGGGAATCAAGCACGCCCGGCATATCCTTGAGACTGTGCACGGCGCAATCTATCTCGCCTGCAGCCAGGGCTTCTTCAATAGCGGCGATGAATACGCCCTTGTCGCCAGTGTTGGTGGCGCTGTTCACCATGTGCAGGGGGATATCCGTCCGCTGGTCGCCCGCGGTGGAAATAATGGTGATGCTGCATTCAAGCCCCGGATTGGCAGCCTTCAATGCGGCTATGGCCTGGTGGGTCTGTGCCAATGCTAATTCGCTGCCGCGCGTGCCGATTCGGAGTGTGCTCATGCCCGGCATTGTATCTCACCTGCCTGCGCATGGCAATCCCCAATTAAGCCAGCGGACCGGGATTCTGCTTACTGGGGAATCTCTAAAAACTCGAAATGACGATTTGTAGGAATGCAGATTTCAGAACGCAGAATGCAGAATAAGCAGTTAGTGCGCAGCCTGGCGGCCGCGCAAAGAAATGAAAATTACCTGAGATTTCTCAGGTAATTTTGTTTACAGGTGCGGCAACCGCCGCACACA
>JAFYWX010000027.1 GCA_017546445.1 Akkermansia sp.
ACGCTGAATGCGAACCTGACCATGGCTGCCGGCAGTGAGCTGCGCATGGAGGGCCCGCTGCACATGGGCAGCACGCTGGAGCTGGTTTCCGGTGCCGATACCATTACGCTGAGCGGGTCCATGTATGATGCTCTGGCGGGTATGCAGCTGGGCGAGAGCATGACGCTCTTCACTGGTGTGGATGCGCTGGTGCTGAGCTTCGATGGCGTGAGCGTGACCTACCAGCCGGGCGATATTCAGGTGGCAGACCGCGTGCTGGCCAGCGATTTCTTCGGCAACCTGCCGGATCCGGGTGCTAATCAGCAGTACTTCATTACCTTCACCACGGCAGAGGTGGGTGGCGGCGAGCTGGCCTTCTTCATGGCCCCCGAGCCCACTACCACCACGCTGAGCCTGCTGGCACTGGCTGCACTGGCGGCAAGACGCAGAAGGAAATAAACCGTTCGTGGGACAATCTGTGATAAATCGTGCATCGGGAGACAATTCCCTGGTGCACGGTTTGTTTTCAGTGCGGCGATTTGGCGGGGGCTCAAATCTTTCGGAGCACGGGACTTCAGTCCCGAAAACTCAAGCGATGGGGGACTAAAGTCCCCCGCTCCGACAAAAAACAGCTGCCCGCCAAACTCCCATTTGGCGGGTAGTTTCTGCTTATCTGGAGTTACTGTATGAGAAAACCGCGCCGATTGAGTGTCAAACGGCGCGGGGAAAGAAAGAAGTTTTCTGTTTTATTAGAAGCTTTCAGCAGCGTTGAGCTGACCGTCCGCTGCGGGGGCTGCAGACGGTGTGGTTTCCGGGGTAGGGACGGGTTTATCGCCTGGCTGCACAACGGGGTTGTTGTTGTGCTCTACGATGGTGTCATCATCCTCATCGGAATCGGCCTCCTGGCGGGCCTGCGCTTCGCTTACCGGAGCAGGAGCGGGTGTTGCCTCTGCCGGGGCAAGCGGCTGGCGGGTTACCGGGTCTACCTCCACGCCGTTAATCAGCATGCGGGTCTTGATTTCGCCCGTTGCGGAGTCATAATAACGGCTTGTCTGCACCGTCTGCATCTGCCCGGAGGCATCTGTGGACATGGAGAAAGAGGCGCTTCTGCTGGTAATCTGCATGCCGTTGTTCATGCCTCCCATGGTGGGACGAGCCCCGGGAATGGGCAGGGGGGCCGGTGCGCTGGCGGGAGTTGCTGCGGGGGCTGCTGCGTTGGCGCTGCGGCGGGCAAGGCGTGCGCACACGCGGATGGATTCGCCCTCCTGGCCGGTGATGAGGTAGAGGTGGTCTACGCGCATGACCACTTCCTCGCCGGGCTGAAGCGTTGTGATGGTATCAACATTTTCTGCCGGCTGGCCGGGAAGCTCACGGTTCATGGCAATGGTGAACTGCATGCCGGGAATCAGCTGGCCATCACCAATGCGGTTGTTGCGGCGGTAGGCAAGGTTGTTTGCCACCTGGAATACGGCAACCTGCACGGTGACCGGCTCGGGCTGGTCAATACGCTGCACGGCCAGGTCGCGCAGGCCGACAAACTGGGCAGTCACGGTGTTGGATGCCATGATATCGCAGTTGCCGCGCATCTGTACGGGGGCAAGATTACCGGGTATGGCTCGAAGAGCCGGAGCCGTGTTTGCCAGAAGCATAGGAGTACCCATGGCCAGAGCCATGACGGAGCTAAGTGTGAAGATTCTGCTCATGATTATACTTGTTGACACAAAAGGTACGTGAATTGTTCAAGCTTTCTATCAATTATATTGCATATGCAGGCTGTTGCCTTTTAAACGAAGCCTTGAGCTTTCATCATCTGTGAACAGGTTGCCTTTGCCCAGCCCCTGCATGGTGCCGGGGGCGGCGTAGGCACACCATTCTGCCAGGGCTTCGAGTCCTATGTGGCTCTCCAGTGCAGAATTAACCCACCAGTTGATACCCCGTTGCTCTGCTGCCAATGCCCAGCGCTGGGCGGCCAGCAGGCCGCCGTGCAGGGAGGGCTTGATGACAATGGCCTGGGGGTGGATGGTATCCAGCAGCTTTTCCGGGTGGGTGGCCCCAGTCAATTCCTCATCGAGAGCAATGGGGAGCGGGGTGCATCTGCACAGCTCTGCCAGCTGCGGCCATTGGCCCCGGGCGATGGGTTGTTCTATGAATCTGGCGCCTGTTTCGGCCAGAGCAGCAAGCTTGCCCGGGGCATCCTGGGGAGAGAAGGCGCCGTTGGCATCCAGTCGTATCTCCGCCTGGGGGTAGGTGGCTCGGGCCTGATGCAGCATCTCGAGCTCCTCTTCAAACGGGAGTGCCCCCACCTTCATTTTCAGACAGGTGAATCCCTGCTGAATGCCGGCCTTCATGGATTGCTGCATCTTGTCTGCCGTATCCATCCACACCAAGTGATGAATGGGTATCCCCGCCTCTCCACGGGAAAAGGCTGTTTCCCAACGTGGTTTTCCGGGGTGCAGCGCGGCGAGCATGGCACATTCCAGCCCGAACTGGATGGGGGAGGGTGCCTGGATGCCGCATAAGCCATTCTGCTGCTCCACCAGGCTGCACCAGTGGTTCAATTCTGCTTCGGTGGGTTCCGGCAGCAGGCCGGGCATGATGCAGCATTCGCCGTATCCTGTGCCCTGCGGAGTACTGGCTTCGATGATGTAGGTGGTGCGTTCCGTCAGCGCGCCTCGGGAGGTTGTTGCCGGTTTTTTGAAATGCAGCACACGCCGCTGCCACCGCAGCCGAAGGGACTGCGGGAAATGCATCAACGGTGCTGCATCAATCAGCTGCATCAGGGCAGTTTCGGATACTTGGAGTAGTCCGGCTTGCGTTTCTCCAGGAATGCCTGGGAGCCTTCGTGCGCTTCATCGCACATGTAGAAAAGCATGGTGGCATCGCCCGCCAGTTCCTGAATACCGGCCTGGCCGTCAAGCTCGGCGTTCAGACCAGCCTTGATGAGACGCAGGGCGATGGGGGAGTGCTGCATCATTTCCTCAGCCCACTGCACATATTCATCCTCCAGCTGCTCCAGCGGCACCACCTTGTTGACAAGGCCCATTTCCAGGGCCTCCTGGGCATTGTATTTGCGGCAGAGGAACCAGATTTCGCGTGTCTTCTTCTGGCCGATGCAGCGCGCCATGTAGGAGGACCCGAAGCCGGCATCGAAACTGCCCACGCGGGGACCTGTCTGGCCGAAGATGGCGTTCTCTGAGGCAATGGAGAGGTCGCATACCACGTGCAGCACATGGCCGCCGCCGATGGCAAAGCCATTCACAGCAGCTATGACAGGCTTGGGCAGAGAGCGAATTTGCTTCTGCACGTCCAGCACGGAGAGGCGGGGAATGCCCTCCGTGTCCACATAGCCGCCGCGGCCCTTCACATTCATGTCGCCGCCGGCGCAGAAAGCCGTGTCGCCGGCACCCGTGAGCACCACAACGGAGATGTCCTGCATCTCACGGCAGAGTCGCAGCGCATCGCTCATTTCGGCCGTGGTCAGCGGCGTGAAAGCGTTGCGATAGCGCTCGCGGTTGATGGTGATGCGGGCAATGCCGTTGTATTTATCGAAGATGATATCCTTGTATTCCTTGATGATGGTCCACTCGCGTTTCATATCGTTAGTGTTTGTTGTAAAATTCTTTCAGGATGGAGGCGTCCTGCTCGGTTTCGGTCAGTGCTTCCACGAGCACGGGCTTGCTGCCTGGGGAAATGAGCTTTTTCAGTGCCGTTGCCCAGCCTTTGCCATGAGCGGGTTGTTCCAATTCAAAAGCTAGGCTGTTGCACCACATGAAGATGCTTTCTGCATGAGGCGCTCGAATCGCCGGGCATTCCGGCATGCCAGGTAATGTGCCGAAAATGCCACCTTCCTGGTTGTTCAGCAGTAGAATACGAAGATTCGGGCAGTGCTGGGCCTGAAGAAGTCCATTCATATCATAAAACATGCTCAAATCGCCGATGATGAGATAGTGCAGCCTGTCAGGTTCCGCCATGGCATAGCCCGCAGCGGTGGAAAGACTGCCTTCTATGCCGTTGACTCCACGGTTGCAGAGAACTTTATGCACCCTTGAGGGAAGGGGGAAGAGCTGGGCATAGCGCACGGCTGAGCTGTTACCCAGGTGCAGTACGCAGCCTTCCGGTAGATTTGCCAGCAGCTCACCCACTATCTTCATGCCGCTCCACTCGTGCGCTGGTAACAAGGAGGGGGCCTTTTGCCAGCGCTTGCGGTATTCCTCATCCCCTTCTTCTGCAAATGCATCCAGCAGATCCCAGAATTCATCGGCATCGCCTTCCAGCACTCGCGTGAGTGAGCAGAACGAATCCACCACCTTGCCATCAGGTGAAATATGCCAATGCGCTTTAGGCGGGTGGGTTCGCAGCAGCTTTTTCAGTCGTTTCGAAATCATATCTCCCCCGCAGGTGATGAGCAAATCCGGGCTCCATGAAGCGTCCGGATTTGCCCCCAGCAGGGTGTCGGGTCTGCAACAATCTGCAAATGGGGCATTGGCAATATGTTCGCCTACCACGGTAAATTGTTTTTCTGCTGCCAGCTTCGCAATCATCGGGCTGGGGGCATCTTGCTGGCCAAGAAGAATCAGTCGGCGTGGCAGTGCTGCGGCTTCCTCCAGCAGGGCTTCTTCCTCATCGGCATTCATGCGGGCTGCTTCGGTGCGCTGAATGACGCGCACGGGCGGCAGTTCTTCATCAATCATGCCGAAGAATGGCTCTGTGAGGGGTATGTTCAGGTGCACTGGTCCTCCGCTGCGGTGGCGCAGCTCGAGCAGCGCTTCATTGATGAGACGGTTCGCGTACCAGGCATCATCCTCCGGCACCTGGGCGGAGAATCGCACCAAAGTGTTGAACACACCGGGCTGGGGAAGGGTCTGGCCGTCATTCTGTCCAATCCATGCTGCCGGTCTGTCGGCAGAGATGATGAGCAGGGGCGTTTTGCGATAGTAGGCTTCTGAAACTGCCGGGTGCAGATTCAGCACGGCGCTGCCGGAGGTCACCACCACCGCTACGGGAGCCTGCACCTGCTGCGCCCAGCCCAGGGCCACAAATCCGGCACTGCGTTCATCGATGACATTGCGGCACTCCATCTCCGGCAGATTGCACAGAGTGGCCACAATGGGGGAATTGCGGCTGCCGGGGCAGAGTACGGCACGCGTTACCCCATGCGCCAGCATCAGCGCCACCAATTCCTGAACAACAGGCTTTTCGCTAATCATGCGGGCATTTTACCATATGCCGGTGGGGCGCACAAGCGTGGAATGCAGGCAAACTCCTATTTGCTGATTTTGCGGCGAACCGCGGCAGAGTAATCATCCATGGGCAGGTCATGTCCCACGTAGCAGCGTGTGCGGATTTGCTCCGGTGTTTCGCCCGGGCGGGTCTGCACCGCGCCGTATTCGATGAGCAAATCGGCAATGCTGCCGTTGTGCAGCGGCAGGAAATCGTATTTTCTGGGCATGGTGGGAACCAGCACTCGGAAGCCGCTCACAATGCCGGTGGAGCAGTTATCGGAAATGGTGTTGTAGTCCTGGTGCGTTGCCTCGGCATGGTGTGCCAGGTTGATGTAATGCTGCAGCAGCTTCCTTGCGCCCTCCTGGTTGATTTCCAGGGGGAAGATATACAAATCTTCGTGGCGGATATTGGTGCGCAGCCCGAAAATATCTTCCTCCGTGCCGAACAGGTATATAATGCCGTATTTTTTGTACAGACCTGGGATAGCGCCCTGTTCCACGCCCTCGGGCAGGCGTGTTTCGGCAGAGACAACCACGCGTCGGCCGTCCGTGAAGCTGAAGCTGAGCATGGTGTGGCAGATGGCCGTCATACCATCCCAGTGGCAGCTGGCAAAATCTACCCCGCAGAGTGTGCTCAAATCATAGGTCGCGGTGCGGTAGCGGGCATCGCTGTCCTCCTCGGTGCGGTAGCGGAAATCGCGGAGATTGTGGATGGTGAGAGCATCGCCGTTCTGTTCAAACAGCGGCGCCTGGGCCCAGGGCTTCTGCCAGCGTTCCGGCGTGGGGCCGGGAATGCACTGATAGGTGATGATATTGACGACTACCATCAGCCAGAGGATGAGGTGTAAGGACACTCGCCCTTTCTTGCGCCACCAGAGTACGACAGCTGCCAGAAAAAGAAGCGTGGGCAGCAGGCTGACAGGCTGGTAATACCAGAGGCCGCAGCACCACAGCAGCGGCAGAATCAGCAGCTCTACAGAGAGAATACTGCTGCCGATGAGAATCGCTTTCTTCATTGGAACTGGATAGTGAGCGGAGTCCTGGGCTCCGTGCCATCGGGCATGAGCGTGGCAATGTCAGCCGCAGAAATCCAGCCCCGCACGCCGGTGAAGGTCTCCACATAGCACCAGCTGCCGCGGGGGGAGAGAAGGTGCAGCGGGGTGGAGGGCGTGAGCTTCATGATGCCGGCGCCCTTGGCATCGGCCGTGGTGCGCAGCTCAGAGCCCTGCAGAACATAGGCCACATCTGCCGGGGCCAGGGAGGATAAATCCGGCGTCTGGCGCGTGGTGTAGTACCCCCAGTCTGCTGCGCACAGCAGGCTGACCAGCGCACTGATGGCCGTGCAGGTCTGCAGCCAGGGCTTGCTTTCCTTGCGGCGGGCAATGAGCAGGGCAATGCAGAGGGAAAGCAGCGCTGTGCTGACCACAGTCGTCATCCAGAGCTGGGTGGGGCTGAGTAGGGTGAAGATATCATCTGTCACTGAGCCGGTGGGAAGCAGTGCGCCTTCCTTGCGCTGGATGAACTGGAGGTTGGCACGTGCTTCCTTCAGTCCGGAATTGGCCTGCAGGGCACGGGCGTAGCAGAGGGCTGCACGCCCCGGCTGGTTCAGGCGGTAGTAGCAGTTGCCCATGTTATACTGGCGCAGGGCATCGGGATAATTTTCCACGGACTCAAGCTTGGCGATGGCCTTGCTGTATTGCCCTCCCTTGTAGTCATCCTGCGCGCTGTTGGCCTGTGTCAGCGGTGCGAGGCAGAGCAGGAGCATCATGCCGGCGGTGCCGATGCTGCGCAGGGTTTTCATGATGATGTTACGCTCCTGCGGGGAGATGTTGGTGCTGGCATCCGGGCGGAATACTTCTTCATCTCTGCGGTCGAGTATTCTCTGCAGTTCGGGTGTCATGTCACTGGGGGAGACGTGGGTTTCAATGTACGCGCCTACGCCCTTGAGGAAACTGAGGCCATCCTTGCGGGAAGCCAGTTCGCTGAGCTCGCGGTCGCGTGCGCGTCCTGCGGCTCCGGCTGCCAGTCTGCGGCGCAGTGCGTTGATGATGATTGCGCCGAATACGATGACTGCGGGCAGGTAGAGTAGATACCACATCCAGCGGGGCAGGGTGATGTCGCGCCCGTACATGGCGCGGGGCATGTAGCCATAGATATCCGTCATTTCTGCCACAGGGACGGTCCCGGCAGGGGGCGGCTCTGCTGCTGCGCTGTGCTGGATGCCGCTGCCGCTGGCCTCGGTTTCGCGCCATTGCAGCGGAATGGGGGCCGTGGCTGCCTGGCGGTATTCCATGCGTTTCGGGTCGAAATAGGCAAAGGAGAAGGACGGGATGCCGCCTACCTCTGCGGTGGGGCGGAGTAGCTGGCTAAACACCATGCCGAGTGTCTCACCATTAGCTCCGACAATGGGCTTGCGGGTGGCGGGCACGAGCTTCCAGTCCGCGGCATCCTGCAGAGCCGGGCATTCGAGCTGGTCCAGATTACCGGTGCCTTTCACCGTGATTTCAACCTCCACGGCCTCATGCATGGCCAGGGATGTGGCCGTGGTTGTGGCGGAGATGGTGTATTCACCCACCATGTTGGCGAAGTTGGCCGGGGCACCGGGAGGCAGGGGCAGGGCGCCAATCGTGAGGATGGGCAGCTCGGCCTCAGCGCGCATGAGGGTGAAGAAACCCTGACGCTGTTCCAGGATGAGCTTGCCGGCCACATCGGAATTACCCTCGCGGAATGGAGTCAGCGTGCCGGTGTAATCCACGGTGCGCCAGGTCTGGCCCTTGGCGTAGGCTGTGGTGGAACCCATGGCCTGATTGTGCACCATGGCCAGCACACCCTGCAGCGTTGGCTGGAAGTTGCCGACTTTCACATCAACTGCGCTCATCTGGGGGGAGCTCACGGTGTCAACCCCGCCGGGCAGGAAAATCTTTACGGCTGTCTTTACCGGCTGGTGAACATAGCCATCCTTGATATTGGTATACCAGAGCACACCGAAGTTCACTGGCTTCTTCATCCAGCGGATGTCGCTTTGCGAGAGCACCGGCAGCGGGGGCACGGCGATGCTTTCCTTGCGGCCGGAATTGTAGACCACCTCCAGGTTCTTGACGCGCACCTCACCGGGGGCATCCGGCGTGACCTGCAGGGGGTATATCTCCATGGCTGCGCGGTTCGGATCCATGGGGTTGGCTCCGGCATAGTGCTGCATGACCTCCAGCGCAGCGTTTTCCACGCCGGGGCGCTTCTGGATGCTGAACAAGTCCTCCCCCACTTCTGTATCCACCAGATACAGAGCCACTTTTTCACCGGGTACGGCCACATCCACCGACCACACGGGCACGATATCGGCTATGCTCAATCCGGCAAGGCAGAGGAAGAGGGTATAAAAGGCTTTGATGATATTTTTCATGAAAAGTGTGATTAAATCGGGTGTTTAGTAATCTTTGTCCGGCGGACGAACTTGCACATCGGCGTGGGGAATCGGGGAGCCTTGCTCTTCATCCATGTGGCTGCGCAGCACAGAGGCAGCATAGCGGCGGGCCTTTTCCTCGTCACTGGGCTGCTCCTTCTGGGGCTGGGGAGCCTGGGGGTCCTGCTGCTCCTGCTTGTCATCCTGTTGGGGGGCATCCTTCTGTTCCGGCTGCTCCTGCTGCTGGTCCTGCTGATTATCCTGAGACTGATTTTCCTGCTCCTGCTGCTGGTCCTGCTGTTGGTCCTGTTCAGAATCCTGCTTGTTCTGCGAATCGTCCTTCTTATCCTGGGGATTCTGCTGGTCCTTCTTATCCTGGGATTCTTCCTTCTGTTCAGAATCGTCCTTCTGATTCTGATTATCTTCCTTATCCTCCTGGTCTTTGTCGGATTTCTGCTGGTCGTCCTGCTGCTGGTTCTGATTTTGTTCGTTATTCTGCTGCTGTTGCTGTTCCTGCTGCTCTTGCTGCTGCTGTTTAAGTCGCTCAATTTCCTCCTCCAGCTTCTTGATAAGCTGTTCGATACCCGCTATGTTCTTGCGGGCGCGTGCAAGACCGGGCTGCAGCTTGAGTGCATCGTGATAAGGCTGCACATCCTGCTTCAGCGAGTCCACTATCTTCTGCAGGGCTTCCGGGGTCACCTGCTGAGGGGCCTCTGTGCCCTCATCAATACCTTCTGTGGGGCTTTCTCCATACAGCGCGCGCAGCTCATCAAAGGTGGCGGTGGCATTAATCTGCCCCAGCTGGTAAAGGGAGGCTGCCTGCAGCGCGGTGTCTTCATCGAGCAGGGCTGTGGAGAATGCTTCCTTGGCTTTCTCCTTTTCCCCGCTTCGCATGTGTTCCAGACCAAGCTTAAAGGCTGTGGCGGATTCCTCTGCCGGTGCCGCCTGAATGTCCGGCGTCATGCCACTGAGGAGGAGAAGAATGATAAAGTGCTTATACTGTCTCCATTCGGTGCTGCTGAGTGCGGCAAAAATCAGCAGTAGCAGCGCTGTGGAGGCAAAGGGGGTGAAGAGGTCATTGGGTATCTTGTTCAGCGAGAAGGCTTCCTCGTGCTTGTCAATCTTGCTGACTGCCGCCTGGGTGAAGGCTGCGAGGTTGGCGTTGGAATCCATCACGAAGAAATCACCGCCGGTGGCCTTGGCAAACTGGCTCAGGGATTCCGTGTTCAGCTTACTGATGACGTGCTTGCCGTTGGTGTCCTGATACAGACCATTTTCGCCGCGCGCATCCGGGATGGGTCCGCCTGCTGCTGTGCCGATGCCAACGGTGATGACCAGCAGATTGCTTTCCTTTGCTTCCTCTGCAATCTCGAGGGAGGAATTGACGGTGTCCTCACCATCGCTCAGAATGACCAGTGCATTGGTGCTGCCCTCCGGTGTACTGCGCTTGAAATCCTGCATGGCTTTGCGCAGAACCAGCCCGAAATTCGTACCTCCCACGCCTGCCCAGGTGCGGTTCACCTGCTCCAGCGCATCGCGCAGGGCGGTGTGGTCATAGGTGAGCGGTACTACCAGGTCCGCCTCGCCGGAAAAGACGATAAGGCCGATTTTATCACCGGGCAGGGCATCAATGAGCTCGTAGGCTGCGGCGCGGGCTTCTGCCAGGCGGGATGGTTTCACGTCCTCCGTCTCCATGGAGCGCGATATATCCAGCGCTATGAGGAGGTTGCGCCCTGTGGTCGTGGCACCGCCTTCGCGGTAGCCGTTGATGGGGCGTGCCAGGGCAATAATGGTGCATATCAGCGCCAGCAGAGCCAGAGTGGCGGGCAGGGCGGTGCGCCAGAGGGGACGCTGCTTCACCAGCTCCCTGTGCTGGGCGGAAATCAGACTGCGCCAGCCCTGGCCGGTGCTGCGCCATGCCACCACCACCAGCACAACCAGTACAGGGATGAGCAGGAGGAACCACAGAATGTTCGGATAGAGGAAACTCATGGCAGGGGAATCAGGGTGCGGGTCTGGGGCGTGCAAAGTTCAGCGCAATACCCAGAATCAGGAAAAGGGCGGCGGCGGCCAGCGGCCAGGGGAACAATTCATCGAAGCTGATAAGCGTGCGGCGCTTAGCCTCTGTCTTTTCCAGCTTGTCGATACTCTCGAAAGCCTTCTGCAGGCGCGCGCCGCTGCTGGCTCGGTAGAACTGGCCGCCGGTAAGGCGTGCAATTTCCTTCAGCGTCTTTTCATCGAAGGTATCCACATTGGCCGTGTAGCGGGAAAGTCGCTCATCCTTGCCGATGGCGATGGTGAAAATCTTGATGCCCAGCTCGGCAGCCTGCTTCGCGGCATCAACGGGGGAGATGCTGCCGCGGTTGCTCATGCCGTCGGTTACCAGAATGATGACCTTGCTCTTGGTTTCCTTGCGCTCGTCCAGGCGCAGGGCGGCGGAGGCAATGGCCGTGCCGATGGCGGTGCCGTCCTCGGCAATGTAACCGGGGCGGCGGTCGTCTGCCAGATAAAACTCGCGGATGATGTACCGGACGATGCCGTGGTCGAGCGTAAGCGGGCTGCAGAGTTTGGCCTTGCCTGCAAAGGCCACCAGACCGATGCGGTCATTCGGGCGTCCGGAAATGAATTCGCTGATAACGTACTTGGCTGCGGTCAGTCGGTCGATGGCTGTGCGTTGCTTGCGGCCCAGGCTGTCCTGCGCGGTGAAAAGCATATCCTGACTGGCCATGGAGCCGGAAAGGTCGCAGGCAATCATGATGTCGATACCGCTCACGGTGTCCTCCGTGTGCTGGTTTTTCCACTGCGGGCGTGCCAGCGCCACAATGAGCGAGGCCATGGCCAGAACAAGGCAGATGGGGCCGATGCGGCCTGCCAGGGTGGACGGACGCTTCAGGCTGGCGGCGGCAAAGCGGATGGTGGGATGCACCAGGCTGGCCGTAGTTCCGCTGCGGCGGCGCAGGAAGAGGAAGAGCAGCACAGCCGGCAGAGCCCACATCCAGCCCGGCTGGGCAAAGGTGAACTCTCGGCTGGCCTCCATGGCTGCCTGGGTGGTGGCAAGCATCATGCGCGCACCTCCTCTTTCTTCTTCTGTTCCTCCAGATAGGCTTTGCTGATGCGGCACACCAGCTCCCGGGCCTGTTCAATGAGAACATGCGCACGGGTTGGGTCATGCTCCATATCGCCGGCGTATTTGAACTCGGCCAGCATTTCCAGCATGTCGCGCGTCTCCAGCTGGCAGCTCATCGGCACGCTGGCAAGCGAGTCAATACGCTGGGAGAATTCCTCGTGCGTCTCGTACAGGGCAGAATCCTGGGTCTGCCCGGCCAGGAAGGAACGCAGAATCATGGAAAGACGCAGCGAGCATTCGCGCATGGGCGGCAGCTGGGCATCCAGTTCCTTCAGCTCGTTCAGCGCTTCCTGCAGCGGTGTGATGCCGCTCACCGTGGTGCGCTTTCTGCGGCGGAACATCCACCATGCCGTCAGCACGGCCAGGGGAATGAGCACTGCGCATGCCCAGCCCAGCGGCACCCAGAAATCCTGCACCAGGAACTGGTCTGCCGGAATATCATTTTCCAGTACGGGAATGGCCTGTAAAATATCGTTACCCATGGCGGTTTAGTGAGCAAAGACGCGGCTGCGGCGGTTGAACAGCTTGCGCAGCGCCGGAATGAAATCCTGTGTGGTGAGCAAATCAAGCGAATCGATACCCAGCTGGTTGAAGACGCGCTGCCATTCCACTCGGTGCATCTGCATGGCCTTGTGGTGTGCCTGGCGCAGCTGCTTGTCGCTCAGGTCGCCCTCGAAGAGCTCGCCGGTTTCGGGGTCGCGGAAGCAGATGCGGCCAGCCGGCGGTAGCTCGATTTCCGCCGGGTCGTTCACGCGCACCGGAACGAGCTCATGCCGGAAGTTCAGCTTGCCGATGGCCTGCTTATCGACCTCGGCCAGGAAATCGCTGATAAGGAAAACCATGGCGCTCTTGCGCTGCGTGCGCAGAATCTCAGCGGCCACATCCTCCACGGTGTCATCGCTGCCGGCAGTGGGGGCGCTCAGGATTTCGCGCACAATGCGCTGACACTGCTTCATGCCCTTGGCGGGGGGAAGGTAGAAATGCGGCTTGTGGCCGAAGAGCAACAGCCCCACCTTGTCGCCGTTCAGCGCGGCGCTGTAGGAAAGCACCGCGGCAATGCGTGCGGCGTATTCGCGCTTGGTGTCTTCAATACCGGCGCTGGCGTAATCCATGCTGCCGCTTATATCCACGGCCAGCAGCAGCACTTGTTCGCGCTCCTCGTGGAAGGTGCGCACATAGGGCGTGCCCGTGCGGGCTGTCACCTTCCAGTCAATGAAGCGGGGCTCATCCCCGGCGCGGTATTCGCGGAAGTCATCGAAATCCAACCCCTGACCCCGGAAGCCGGAGCGGTACTGCCCGGCAAAGGTAGCGGTAGACATGCGGCGGGCCTGCAACTCAATGCGGCGCACCTTTTCCATGATTTCCTGCGTTCTGTCCATAGCGGTTTACGGCACGGGAACCTTCGAGAGAATGCTGTCGATGACGTTGTCGCTGGTCTTGTTGGCGGCTTCGGCCTCGTAGGAAAGCAGAATACGGTGGCGCAGAATATCATGTGCCAGGTCCTTTACGTCCTGCGGGGTCACATAGCCGCGCTGGCGGGTGAAGGCCAGGGCTTTGGCTGCCAGCGCAATGTTGATAGTGGCACGCGGGGAGGCACCGGCGCGTACCAGACCCTCCAGGCGGGAATCCACCTTCTCCGGGTTACGCGTGGCGCGCACCAGGTCCACAATGTAACGCTGCACGGCGGGGTCGATGAAAATCTGGTCCATGAGCGCGCGGGACTCCTCGATATCCTGCACGGATACCACCGGGCTGGTGCGGGGCGTGGCGGTAGTGCTGCTCATCATCTCCAGCACCTTCAGCTCCTCGTCGCGCGTGGGGTAATCCACCACCACCTTGAAGAGGAATCGGTCCAGCTGAGCTTCGGGCAGCTGGTAGGTGCCTTCCTGCTCAATGGGGTTCTGTGTGGCGAGCACCAGGAAGGGATTGGGCAGGGGATAACTGCACTCGCCCAGGGTCACCTGGCGTTCCTGCATGGCTTCCAGCAGGGCGCTCTGCACCTTGGCCGGGGCGCGGTTGATTTCGTCTGCCAGTATCAGGTTGGCAAACACCGGGCCCTTCTTGGCGGTGAACTGGCGCTCCTCCGGGTTGTAAATCATGGTGCCCAGCAGGTCTGCGGGCAGCAGGTCCGGCGTGAACTGAATGCGGGAGAACGCAGCCTGCATGGTGCCGGCCAGGGCTTTCACGGAAAGGGTTTTTGCCAGACCCGGCACACCCTCCAGCAGCACGTGACCCTTGCAGAGCAGACTCAGAATCAGGCGGTTCACCAGCTTCTGCTGGCCTACTACCACCTTGGCCATCTCCTGTTTGACTGCGCTTACCCATGCGGACTTCTGCGCAATTTGTTCGTTGAATTCCTGTGTGTTCATGGTCGTGGATTGCGCTCCAGTCTACCATCTGGGCGCGTTTTGGCAAGTTCGTACAATGTCAGTTGACGCAGATGACTCACCCCGCGTTCAATTCTTGCATCCTATATTCTAAAATCCCCGTGCACAGCACGGGGATAAATAAACACACCGACGCAGAAAATCCTGCGTCGGTGTGGGAAATACTCTCGCGAGCTAACTCGTAACCCGTAATTCGTAATTCGTAATTCGCCTCCCCCTCTTACGCCATCGTGGCCTTGTAGGCCTTGTGGACGAGCTCAGCCTCCTGCTTCACGCGCACCTGCAGGTCGGCCAGGGCGTTCATGTAGTAGATATAGGCATCATACGGCGAGGGGTAGGGGGTGAAGCCGTTGCTCTTCTCCATGTAGTGGAAGTGGTCTGCGCTCTGCAGCTTGCGCCACACATGAATCATATCGCGGTCCTCGCTGGCCTTCACGGCGCGCTCCAGGTCATAGATTTTCTTGATGGCCTCCTGCTGCATCACATTGCCGTTCCAGTGCGTCGTGGTGCCGTAGGTGGAGCAGCTTACCGGGTTCGGGCAATTCAGCGTGCCAGTGGAGGGGAACACGCGCACCGCCTCACCGGGCATGTAGAACTCATTGCCGGCAGAAATCGCGGCGGTAATCATGGTGCGCCAGAACTCGAACACGCCCGTGCTGTCCGCCTGTCGCTCACCCAGCGTCTCGTAGTCCATGGAGATATTCACCACCTGGCCCTGTTCGGCGCTCAGCCAATCGGCAAAAGTGTAGGGGGAGAGGGGATAATGGCTCCAGCTGGGGTCGGTGCGGCGGTTGGCCAGGTCATTGGAGAGGTGGCGGTGGCGGATGAGCGTCTTGGTTGTGTCGATGAGCGGGGCACACTGCAGGTCATTCGTGTTGCGGTTGCTCATCATGCGGCCATTGCCATCGGCCATGATGCCCTCGAAGCCCATATCATAGGCCTGGGCCGCAATGGCGTTGGAGTACAGCATGCCGGTGTTCCAGAGCACCGTGGGACGCTGCCCGAAGAGCTCCTGAATCAGGTCGCAGTGCTCCTCCACCTGCTCGGCAAACTCACCCGTGGAATACAGGGAGGCCAGGGAGGCGTAGTAGGGCATGGCCAGGAACTCCACACAGCCGGTCTCTGCCAGCTCCTGGAAGGAGGTGATGAGGTCCGGGCGGTGGTAGCGGGCCTGCTCCAGAATCACACCGGAGATAGCGAGGGCAAACTTGAACTTGCCGTCGGATAGCTCGATGAGCTGCTTCATCATGCGGTTGGCGGGCAGGTAGCAGCGCTCTGCCACAGCGCTCAGCACGCGCCCGTTCATGTGGTCATCCTCATAGAAGGCGTGTTCGCCAATCTTGAAGAAATCATACGGAATCAGGCGGTTCGGCTGATGCGCATGAAATGTAAGGGTGATATTCATCTGTCGTGAAAAAGGTTCAGGGGTTCCGTTTACCAACCCAGCACGTGGTGGTATACCTTAATCATCTTGTCCGCAGCAGTCTCCCAGTTGGAATTCTTGATATCCTGGGCACTCTGCTCGGCCACCTTCTTGTACAGCTCCTCATCCGTCACCAGGTCCACGATGTGCTTAGCCATCATGTTCACGTCCCAGAAATCGGCCTTCAGCGCACCCTTCATCACCTCTGCCACACCACTCTGCTTGGAAATGACTGCGGGAATATTGAACTGCGCGGCCTCCAGGGCAGACAGACCGAAGGGCTCCGACACGGACGGCATGCAGTACACATCCGTCATGGAGAGCAACTCATTCACCTTCTGCTTATTCAGGAAACCGGTGAAGTGGAACTTATCGCCCACGCCGTGGAAAGCGCCGGTCTCGATAAGCTGGCGCAGCTTCTCGCCCGTGCCGGCCATCACAAAACGCACATTGTCCGTCTGCTCCAGCACCTTGGCGGCAATCTGCAGGAAGAACTCCGGCCCCTTCTGCGCCGTCAGTCGGCCCAGGAACAGCACCAGCTTCTCCGGGAACTTCTTCTTGCTGTGGAACACGTGCACCGGGTCGGCGCCATTGTGCACCGGGAAAATCTTTGCCGGGTCAATGCCATAGTGCCCAGCGGCAATCGTGCCCGTGTACTTTGAGACCGGAATCACCGCATCGGCCTGTTCCATGCCGTATTTCTCAATATCGTAAATCCAGCCGCGGGCATCGGCACCTGCGCGGTCGAACTGCGAGGCATGCAGATGCACCACCAGCGGCTTGCCCGTGGCCTTCTTCACCTCCACACCGGCCAGGTAAGTCATCCAGTCGTGCGCGTGCACCACGTCAAAATCATACTTGCGGGCCATCACCGCGCAAATCTTGGAGAACTCAATCACCTTGCGGGCCAGGTCGCCGGCATACAAATCCTCCTTACCCGTGAACAAGGCCAGGTCAGCCTCGTGCACGCGGGAGAAAAGCAGCTTGCCCTCCTTTGTGAAAGTGATATTGCCCGGCGTTCCCTCCGTGCAGGCATACGGATCCAGATTCACCGGCGCCTTGCCCACCACCGTGAAACTCTCGTAGGTGTATTCCTCCTCCTGGGTGACCAACTGCTCATGCGTCAGATTGTTCACGCCCACCAGGTCAAATCCATCATACTTCGCGTCCGGAGATGCCTTCGGCACAATCACATTCAGGTCAACCTTCTGCGAAAGCGCCCGCGAAATCCCCATGCACGCCACACCGAGCCCGCCGTTAATCAGCGGCGGAAACTCCCATCCCAGTTTAAGAACCTTGATTCTTCTCATAATCAGTGCATTAAATGTTATTTAAAATTACAGACCGAATTACCCAGTCTCGCCCCGAATTTAAGCACACGACAACCCTCTTGTCCAGACAAATGTCCGTCAATCCTACTAACAAAGTATAAATTCCGCCAGAACAGGCGGACACACAGCATCCGCTGCCGCCTTAGTGCTCCTTATTGGCGCGCTGAATATCCTGCAGCGCAGCAATGAAGTCGTCCAGAATCTCGGCAGGCACCATGATACGGTCGCGGTTCGAGCTCACCTTCTCGGTGATGCGCACCACACGCCCGCGGGCATTGCTCTTCAGGTCAATGAAAAAGGTCTTGCGGTCAGCAATGATTTTCTCTGTGCAAATGATATCGTCGTCCACTGTTTCTAACCCGGGGTGGTTATTCATTCCCCTATGAACACGCATTATACCACACTCTCAACCTCAGTCAATCAGGAAATGATGGGAAATTCTTCTTAAAAATCGGTTTGAAAAATCGGGGTGAATCATGTAAAAAAGCTTGCGCTCCGTACAAGAATGTTGTACCTTATGTCCATGACCCCACCAATCACCATGACCTATTCAGAAGCCCGCCAGAATCTTACTGCTGCTATGCGGCAGTGCGTGGATGATTGTACCCCCGTCATCATCACATCAAAACAACGAAAGGTGGTTATGATTCCGTACGATGAGTGGGAAGCCGAGATTGAAACCTGGCACCAGAAAGATACCCCGGCCAACGTGGAGCACCTGAACAAGTCCATTGCCGAAATGCGGAGCGGTGAGGTCGCATCGGTGAGCATACAGGATTTGAAAGCTCGCATTTCTGCTGCAAGCCATGCTTGAAATCAAGTTCACCAAATCCGCCGAAAAGGATTTTGAGTTCTGGTGTACATCCGACCGGAAAACGGCGCAGAAAATAGTGTCGCTTCTGGAGGAAATGACGCAGACCCCATATACCGGCAAAGGCAAGCCGGAAGCCCTCAAACACGAATATTCCGGCTTCTGGTCACGCCGTATCAACTCCAAAGACCGCATCGTCTACCAGGTAGACGAACAGGCAGCCGTCCTCTATATTGTCTCCCTGCGCAAGCATTATTGCTGACTACATCCCCTCCCGATAATAGGGGCAGGGGATAAGTCTTTTGCAAAATTGTCAAGTTTATCCAGCAGCTCGGTGTATTTATAAGATTTCATGGGTATACCCGCATAAAGGCGAGAAAGATGCAAAATAGGGAGAATTATTCGTTTTACAGGGGGCGCTCGGGATGATAGAATAAATGTGTCACAGAGTGCCATCTGCTATGGGTAGAAATCAGTTTAATGAAGACTCACGCGTCAAAGTACCAGTTATACTGCAACTGGTGAGGCTGGGCTATGATTTCTTGCCTCGCTCAGTCTGGGAGAAGCAACGTGAGCTTCAGACAAACATTCTGAGAGACGAGTTTGCTCGTGCCTACGTTCGATTAAATGAAGGCAAGACAGAAGCTGATGCGCACCGGTACATAGACACGGTACTTGTGCCGATGTTGAACAACAATGACCTTGGCCGCCAGTTCTACAAAAAACTGGTGGCGCAGACCACGGGCGAGGTGCTGGTGGACTTTGCAGATTTTGATAATAACAGCTTCTATGTGGCGACCGAGGTGGATTGTACTCATGATGGTGAAGAGTTCCGGCCCGATGTGATGGTGTTTGTGAATGGCTTGCCCCTGGCGTTTTATGAGGTGAAGAAGCCCAACAGCAAGGAGCAGATGAAAGCTGAGCGCGACCGTATGACCAGGCGCAATGCACAAAGTTGCTTCCGTAGGTACATGAACGTGGCGCAGCTTATGCTGTTTTCTGGTAATCAGGAGTATGCTGACGGCAACCGCTGGCAAGGCAGTTTCTATTGCACATCCTCTCAGGGTAAGCCCCATTTCAACTTTTTCCGAGAGAAGCCGGAGGTCTCCTTTATCCCGCGCCATCTGCGCGAGCTCAGTGAGGACGCTATCCGAGCCGTTCTGCGAGATACCAAGCTTTCCGGATATGAACATACACCCGAGTTCCAGGTGTCCATCGACCCGGAACGCCCCGCTGCAAGGTTTGCCACTTCCTTGTTATCCCGGGAACGTCTGGCATTCATGCTGCACTTTGGCATTGCCTATGTCGAAAAAGAAGATAAGGGCGTACGCCGACTGGAGAAGCACATCATGCGCTATCCGCAGTTATTCGCTTCCCTGCGTATACGCCAGTGGCTAGACGAAGGCAACACCCGAGGTACCATCTGGCACACCCAGGGCTCCGGCAAGACGGCGCTGACCTACCACACCGTCAAGAATCTGACCGACTATTACGACAAGCAAGGCATTGTGCCCAAGTTCTTCTTCGTAGTTGATCGTATCGACCTTGCCGACCAAGCCTATGATGAGCTGAACGCTCGAGGTCTGCACATCGTGCGAGCTGAAAGTCGCAAAGAATTCGATGAATTGCTGCGCAGTCAAAGCGGCAAAGACGGGGATAGCGGGAAAGATGAAATTAATGTCGTCAATATCCAGCGATTCAAATCAGACGGAGGCAAAATAACCGCACCCTATGGCACCAAAATCAAACGCATTTTCTTTATAGATGAAGCCCACCGCAGCTATAAGCCCAAGGGCTCGTTCCTGGGCGCATTGCTGAATGCCGAAGCTGATTCCATTTACATCGGCCTGACCGGTACGCCCAAACTTTCAGCGCCTGAAGACGAAGAAACCCGCGAGGCCTTCCTGAAACGAGAGAAAGCCACGCGTGAGATATTCGGCGGCTATATCGATACATACTACTATAACCAGTCCATCCAGGACGGCTACACTCTGCGCTTGCTGCATGAAGTTATTGAAACCCAGTACCGCGTCATTCTGGAGGAAGCGCTGAAACAAGTGAAGATAGTAGTGGGCGATGCCAAGAAGCGTAAGGTGCTGTACGCTCATGAGAAATTCGTCACGCCGCTCACGCAATACATAGTTTCCGACCTGTTGAACGCCCGCGAATTACATGGCGACCGCAGCATCGGCGGCATGGTTGTCTGCGATACCTCAGAACAGGCACGAGCCATGATGAAAGTGCTGGTCGAGAAACACCCTGAAATCAAGGCTGTACTCATTCTGCACGATGAAGGCACCAAGGAAGAACGCCGAGCACTGACCGACCAGTTTAAGAACGGCGAGCTGGACTTGCTTGTGGTGTTCAATATGCTGCTGACCGGGTTCGATGCTCCTCGCCTCAAGAAGCTCTACATGGGGCGCATCGTAAAGGAGCATAACTTGCTGCAAACCCTGGCTCGTGTCAACCGCCCCTACGGTGACTGGAAATACGGTCATGTGGTCGACTTTGCTGATATCCGCAAAGCCTTTGATGCTGCCAACGCAGCCTATTTGGAGGAACTAAAAAAAGAACTGGGTGGCGACTGGAACAGCTACGATGCCCTTTTCCACACCCGGGAGGAAATCCTGGTTAGCGTTACCAGAATGAAGGACTATTTGTGGAGATACAGCCCCGATAATCTGGCCGTCTTTGAGCAGATACTCGAAACCGCTGACAAGAAAGAACTACAACAACTGCACCGCACCCTGGCCGAGGCTCGTGAATTGCGAGCTAGTATCATTGGCGGGGGGTACGACATGAGCCTTGATGATATTGACCGTTTCATCCGTATGGAGCGCATGGTCAGTGAACGCCTGAGCACCATCTATACCGAAGAAGCATGGGCCAAGGGAACCGAGACCGAAGACCTGCTGGAAGCCGCGCTTAACGGCTGCCTGTTTGCATTCAAACGCAAGGGAGACCCCGTAGAACTCAAGATAGCCGACGAACTCATACAGCGCTTTCGTAAGGCTAAGGGGCAGTTGGTCGGTTGCTTTGACCGCAAGGATGCCGCCTGGGCTCAACTGAATGAAGAACTGCGACGCATTTTCGGTGAAAAGGGCTTCAAGGAAATGAGCGCCGAGCAACTGAAAGCACGCCTGGCGGAGATGGATGAAGTTGAGCGTAAGCTCAAGCAGGTGCTGCATCAGGAGCAAATCATTCTCCGTATGTATGATCACGATGCCAAGTATGCCCGACTGCACCGCTACCTGCTGCGGAAATATCCCGAATTGGGGCAATACGAGCGTACCCTGGTAGAAGCTCTGAACCAGGTGCGCTGCAAAGTAGACGACCTGCTGGATGACAATGCCAACCTCATCGCCAACGAAGCCTACTTCAAGGAAACTCTCACCAGTACCATCTGGTGCACCCTGAGAGCCTATGCTACGCCTCGACTCAGCATGGAGCAGAAGAAAGATATCTCCCTTACCATATATAACGAATACAGCGAACACCTTGCCCCCGCCTGAAGCATGGAAGACTCTATCCTCATCCGCACGCAAAAACTCATTGATGAACTGAAATCCACCTGTGCCAACTACGGCCTGGGTAATGATGGTAATGAATACAAGGTCATCACCCAGGTATTCCAGTATAAGTATCTGAACGACAAGTTCATGAAATATTCCACCGATCATGGATTATCTGCTGGTATGAGTAGCTACGATGGCATCATGGCGATGGAGGGAGATGAGTTCGAGGAGCTGGCCTATATTCTCCCTCCAAATATTGCCCGCTTCAAAAAGGAACAACTTATTCCCAGTCTTCACAACCGCCAGAATGAACCCGGCTTTGACAAGCTGTTTGACGATACCCTGACCGAGGTTGCTGCTCAGAACGCCAACATTTTCTCCGTGCGCACGTCAGAGCACACATCCATTCTGATGTTTGAGCCGCTCAGCGTATTCATCACCGATGCCGGCAAACGTGCCGATTTCTGCCGGGCCATTATCAATAAACTTTCACAGTTCTCCTTTGAAGATGCCTTTGACCAGGGCTACGACTTCTACTCTAGCATCTATGAATACCTGATTCAGGATTATAATACTGATTCCGGCGGTAAATACGCCGAATACTTTACACCGCACAGCGTGGGGCGCGTGATGGCCAGCATCCTGGTGGATGGTCAGCCCAAAAGCGTAACCTGCTACGATCCGTCTGCCGGGTCGGGCACCCTCCTCATGTGCCTTGCCGACCGCATAGGGCAGAACTGCTGCACCATTTACTCGCAGGACATCTCTCAGAAATCCAGCGGTCTGCTGCGTTTGAATCTCATTCTGAACGGCCTGGCCGCATCTTTGCAAAACGTAGTGCAGGGCAACACTCTGACCGAGCCTGGTTTCTCCGAGCAGAGCGGCGGGCTCAAGAAGTTTGACTACATCGTCTCCAACCCGCCGTTCAAGCTCGACTTCTCTGAGTACCGTGACCAGTTGGATTCCAAGGGTCGCAAGTCAGTCTTCTTTGCCGGTGTGCCCAAGGTGCCGAACAAGAAAAAGGAATCCATGGCGATTTACCTGTGCTTCCTGCAACACGTCATCGCCTCCCTGAGCGCCAAGGGTAAGGCTGCCATCGTGGTGCCTAGCGGATTCCTCACCGCCAGCTCCTCCCTGGAGATGAGCATCCGCGAAAAGCTGGTCAAGCAGAAGTGGCTGCGTGGCGTGGTCAGCATGCCCTCCAATATCTTTGCCGCCACCGGCACCAGCGTTTCCGTCATCTTCATCGATAAGGCGGGCGCTGATAGCCGTGAGGGTGCCATCCTCATCGATGCCTCCCAGCTGGGCACCAAGGAAAAGGACAACAACAACAAGCAGTACACGCGCCTTTCCCGCGAGGAAGAAGAGCGCATCATTGCCACCTTTGAGAAGCATGAGGCGGTTGATTCCTTTGCCGTAGTACCCTCCTACGATGAGATGGAGGAAAAGGGCTACTCATTCTCTGCCGGTCAATACTTCGATGTGAAGATTGAGCATATCGATATCAGCCCCGAGGAGTTCAAGCAGAAGATGTCGGCATTCATGGCAGAGTTCAACGAGCTGTCTGCTCAGTCTGCCAAGCTGGACGAGGAAATCAGAAATCAAATGGGGAGCCTGTGGTATGAGTGAGTGGAGATTAGACGAAATATGTAAAATATATGACTGCCCTCATTATACTGCCGAAAACGAGGGTAAAGGATATGCTCTAATAAGAACTCCTAATATCGGGCGAGGACGCTTGATTATGACCGGTGTGCATAGAGTGTCATTTGAAAACTACAAGAAAAGAAACGTCAGGGCGACACCTGAATGCGGTGATTTGATTTTTGCAAGAGAGGCACCAGCTGGAAATATTGCTGTAATCCAAAAGGGTGAGAAGGTCTGCCTCGGACAAAGAACGGTTTTGTTAAAACCTAACCCGGAAATAGCAAACTCATATTATCTGGCCTATAATATCCTTACCCCATGGCAGCAACAGAGGTTACTGGCGCCATCAGCAGGTTCCATTGTTGGCCACGTGAATTTAAAGGATATAAAGGCATTCACTATTGTCCTTCCAACTATTGAACAACAAAAAACAATAGCTCAAGTCCTTTGTGTTTTAGATGAGAAAATCGAGCTCAATCAGCGCTTAAATGATAATTTACCCCTTGCGGCTTAACCTGCACCTGACCATTCATCAGTAGTGGCAGGAGGAAGTCACGCTGCTTTGCAAGTTTCTGAGTTTCTGCTACCAGAGATGTCATCCTATCAAGTAACGCATCCAGAACTTTTGCTGGATTAAAGCCTGCTGACTCTGCGGCAACTAAAATGTAACGCTCTTTGAAATCCTTATCGCTCAAGTGCCCCACGGTAGAACGGGTCACATTTGTCTCCCTCATTTTGATGTATGGGGTAAGTTCCAACTTAAGCTGAATATTGGAAACAGTAGGAGCAGAACTGCGGATACGCACAACTCGCTGATTGACTCCATCTCCATCACGATGCCAATAATTGAGATGAAAATTGCCGTCCATACCTATAAGGAGGTCTCCTCTATGAGTGAGGTATTTCTCATGTATAGGTTCCCGGCTATAGGCGGAAAAGGTATTCTCTAGGATGTCACGTATGCGAACGATTGGTAAATCTGACGAGTTCTCAGTAAATAGTTCTGTCTTGAAAGGGTAACCATACAAGACAGAAGCGACATCAAATAGAGGTCGAGCGCTCCACCCCTCCGGTATCTCACGCTTTAATACCTCATTCCATACCATCTTGCCACCGCTGGACTTGTAGGGCTTGCCGTTCTCATCAGGGAAATCAAACTGCACGAACCAGTAATCATACAAGGCCTGCGCCATGGATTCTAAATTATCATTTTCTCCAGCACCTTGTAGCCTGATTTTGCCCGGCTGATAAAATAGCTGCACCATGAAACATAACATCATCAACAACGTGCTGGCCGCACTATCCCATCTCCCGCAATCAGAGCAGGATAGACTGCATGAAGTCCTGCTGAAGGAACTGGAACAGGTGGAGATAACGCCCAGAGAATCAGATGGCGAGCGCTGCCAGCGCGAAAACAGCGAACTGGAGCAGGCTTTTATCGCCGCAAAGCGCCTGGAGGGGTGCTCCGAGAAATCCCTCGCCTACTACCACACCACGCTCAACAAGCTGCTCCAGGCTCTCAATAAGCCCGTGGATGCCATCACCACGCCGGATATCCGCGCCTACCTGGCATCCATCCAGGAATCCCGCTCGCTCAGCCGTGTGACCATCGACAACATCCGCCGCATCTTCTCCAGCTTCTTCTCCTGGCTGGAGGATGAAGACCTCATCCGCAAGAGCCCCGTGCGCCGCATCCGCAAGGTGAGAGCAGAGTCTCTCATCAAGGAGGTTCTATCCGATGAGAATCTGGAAGTCCTGCGCGATTCCTGCATCGAGCCCCGCGACCTGGCCATGATTGACCTCCTCGTGTCCACTGGCATCCGTGTGGGCGAACTGGTCAAGATGAACCGCCAGGATATCGACTTCCAGGAACGCCAGTGTGTGGTCTTCGGTAAGGGGAACAAGGAGCGAGAGGTCTACTTCAACGCCCGCGCTAAAATACATCTGCTCAATTATCTACGCGACCGTACAGATGATAACCCCGCGCTCTTCGTGTCGCTCCACGCACCACATTCCCGCCTGACCATCAGCGGGGTGGAAAGCCGCCTCCGCGCCGTGGGCTCTCGCGCCAATATCCACCATGTTCACCCTCACAAGTTCCGCCGCACCATGGCGACCATGGCCATCGATAAAGGCATGCCCATCGAGCAGGTGCAACGCCTCCTCGGTCACGTCCGCGTTGATACCACGCTCCACTACGCCCAGGTTAATCAGAATAACGTGAAACTGGCACACCGCAAGTATATAAGCTGACGCCACTTCTCGCGCTGGCAGGGTTCTATTTGCTTGCTTTTTTCTGTAAAAATCGTATAGTTATTGGCACGCGTATGAACCATGTCGAGTTGTCAGAAATAGCCGCCTATGTGGATGAACGAATCAGCAGCGATGCTGTTTCGCTGGAGCATTATGTGACAACGGATTCACTTTTGCAGAATAAGGCAGGACGTGAACAGGCACAGAATATGCCGCCCAACAAGGTTACGCTGATTAAATATCAGCCTGGTGATGTGTTGGTTGCCAATATCCGACCGTATCTCCGTAAAATCTGGCAGGCCGATTGTTCCGGCGGTTGCTCTGCTGATGTTCTGGCTTTCCGCGCTCGCCCGAACCACTCACCGGATTTCCTCTATGCTGTATTGATGCAGGATGCCTTTTTCGACCACGTGATGGCTGGTAAAAAGGGTGCAAAAATGCCTAGAGGTGACAAGAAACAAATCATGCGCTACCTTGTTCCCGATGTCTCGGCAGACAAGGAACAACAGATTGGGCAGATGATGGCCTCGATTTCTCAGAAAATCAGCCTTAATCAGCGCTTAAATGATAATTTAGAATCCATGGCGCAAGCCCTGTATGACTACTGGTTCGTGCAGTTCGATTTCCCTGATGAGAATGGCAAGCCTTACAAGTCCAGCGGTGGGAAGATGGTATGGAATGAGGTATTGAAGCGCGAGATACCGGAGGGGTGGGGAATTGATAACATCACAGCAATCGCGACCATTGAGGGTGGAGGTACACCATCGACCCAGGAATCGTCATATTGGGATGGAGCCATACCTTTCTATACCCCGAAAGACGCATCAGAGGAGTTTATTGCACCGAGTAAGACCGTACGAAACACAACTCCATTGGGAGTAGAAAATAGCAGCACCCAAATTTTCAGTAAAGCTGTATTTCTAACAGCAAGAGGAACGGTAGGTAGAGTTCAAATGCCTCGCGTAGAGATGGCCATGAATCAATCGTGCTATGCACTGTGCCCGAAAGAATCCATTTCGCTGTTCTACTTGTTCTTTGTTGTCAGAAGTATTGTAAAGGCATTAAAAGTAAAAGCCAACGGCGCTGTGTTTGACGCTATTGTTACACGTGATATTTTGAGCATACAGCTCTCCCAACCGAACCCCTCTGTAATCGAGCTATTTACAGCAAAAGTTACGCCCATATTGATGCGACTTATCGCAACGCAGAGCGAGTTGGAGGAATTAACCAAGCAGCGTGACTTCCTCCTGCCGCTATTGATGAACGGACAGGTTCAGGTTAAGCCGCAAGGGGTAAATTATCATTTCATGGAATACAAAAATCCTTAGCTGGAGCCAGTATGGGTATAATAGATGCGTATCATATCACTATGAAAATACGAACGATAAACAAAATGATGATGGCGCTGCCTTTGGGTGGTGTGGATGCTGCGCGGTTGGTGATGGAGTGTGTGGAGGGACTCGGAGCGCGGGCGGAGGGGCTGGGGAGGGTGGAGCTGATGGAGCTGGTGCGGCGGGTGATGCGGGAGGGGATAGCGGCGGTGCAGGCGGCGGAGCGGACGGTGCCCTTTGAGCAGGCGGCGTGGGAGAGTGTGGAGGCGCGGGCAGGGCGGCGGCCTACGACGACGCGTGATTTGCGGCATTATGTGCGGAGAATGCTTAAAATTGAAGGGTTTGCGCAGTTGCCGCTTCGGGCGATGACGGCAGGGCAGTGCCGGGAGATGCTGCACCAGGCATTCGGGCATAGTCCGCATGCCTACAGGAAGGGACGGGCGATATTGCACAGTATATTTGCCCACGGCATCAGGCGGGAGTGGTGCGATGGGAATCCAGTGGCTCGTATTGAGGTGCCGTCGGTGCAGGAGAAGCCGATTGTGCCGCTTTCCAATGAGGAGGTGGGACGCTTGCGCGAGACGGTGGAGATGCGACGCTTCCGCGATATGCGTTTCTCGCTGAGTTTGCTGCTGTACAGTGGCGTGCGTCCGGCGGAGGTGGAGCGCCTGCGCCCCGAGGATGTATGCTGGGAGGAACGGCAGGTCATCATACGCCCGCAGCGCAGCAAGACGGGCGGCGGCCGCGTGGTGCCGCTACGCGCGCTGCCAGGTCTGCGCGCGAAGGATTGCCGGGTGCCCCGCAACTGGCAGAACCGCTGGCTGGCCTTACGCCGCGCCGCCGGCTTTACCCACTGGGTGCCGGATGTGTGCCGCCACACTTTCGCCAGCTACCACGCCGCGCATTTCCGAAACCTCCCCGAGCTCCAACTCGAAATGGGCCACCGCGACCTGAACCTCCTCCGCACCCGCTACATGGCCCCCACCGCAAGGAAAGAAGCAAGAAGATTCTGGAGGGTGATTAGTAATTAAGGATTAAGGACTAAGGACTAAGGACTAAGGACTAAGGACTAAGGACTAAGGACTAAGGACTAAGGACTAAGGACTAAGGACTAGGGCGGCTTGTGTGGGCGGGTTGTCTCGGCGTAGGCGAAGCCGGAAGCTCCAAGCAGGCGAGCGAGGCGAGGGCGAAACCGCCTGAGAACCGCCGCGAAGCGCAACTACCCCCAAGAAATACCACACTACCACCCCCACCCCGAAAAAAGTAATCTATCAAAATATATACCCCACCGTTCCCTTCTCATGGCCTATAGAATGATTCTAAAGTATGGAGGTGTCGAATGAAAATAGGCGAGGCCATGAATAAAAGGATTAAGGACTAAGGATTTAGGACTAAGGGCTAAGGTGGCTTGTGTGGGCTGGTTCTCTCGGCATAATCTGAATGGTGGAGACGGGAGCAAGCAAGCGATAGCGCGACGCAGAGCCCTAGGCCCGCAGGGCGCGGGCTGAGGTGTCCGCAAGCAAGCGAGACAAGGCTGGCCTCTCCGCCGGCAGACTCTCCCCCAACTCCACCCACCCCAAAAAATAAACTCGGGAAAACTTAACCTTGGCCCATTAGAATGATTCTAAGGTGCTAAGGAGGGATGAAAACAGGCGAAGCCCTGAACAAAAGGATTAAGGATTAAGGATTAAGGATTAAGGGCTAAGGACTAAGGTGGCTTGTGTGGGCTGGTTGTCTCGGCGTAGGCGAAGCCGGAGCCGGAAGCCCCTGGCCCATTGGGCAAGGACGGGCGAGCGCAAGCGACGTGCAACGTGCCGCAAAGTCGGAACGGCAGCGGAATCTCGCCGTCGGCTGGCACCCGTCAAATAACTTTCCCCCGCCACCCTCTTCTCATGGCCTATAGAATGATTCTAAAGTAGAGAGGTGAGGGATGAAAATAGGCGAAGCCCTGAATAAAAGGATTAAGGACTAAGGGCTAAGGTGGCTTGTGTGGGCTGGTTGTCTCGGCATAGGCGAAGCCGGAAGCCCCTGGCCCATTGGGCAAGGACGGGCGAGCGCAAGCGACGTGCAACGTGCCGCAAAGTCGGAACGGCAGCCGAATCTCGCCGTCGGCTGGCACCCGTCAAATAACTTTCCCCCGCCACCCTCTTCTCATGGCTTATAGAATGATTCTAAAGTAGGGAGGTGGGTAAAATGATTAATAATTAGTGATTAGTGGATAATGGCGTGAACAAGTTACCGAACAAGTTACCGAACAAGTTACCGAACAAGTTCGGTGTAAGCACAGGGTATGTGCAGGGTAAGCTGCCGATAAAGTGGGAGAGAAGGGGGAAGGTGTGAGGATCGGCGGGGAGCTAGCGCGGCGAAGCGGCCCGCGCCGCTGGATGAAGGGTGAAAAGTGAAGGGTGAAAAGTGAAAACACTCGCTTTGCTCGTGTGAGATGGGAACACCAGAATTCGTAATTCCTCCATCACTCTTCGTAGGTCACCATGATGCGGGCGAGGTTGGGGAGGCGCTCGGCGAGTTTTTTGTTGAGCTTGGTGAGGCGGGCGTGGCTTTCGGCTACGGTAAGGCGGTTTTCCTTGGGGATGGAGATGATGCAGAGGCGTTCGTGGCCGCGGGTGTAGCAGCGCACGGCGGTGGGCAGGGGGGCGCCGCGGTGTATCATGGCCTGGCGCACTTGTTCTTCCCAGTCGGCGGGCAGGGGCTCAGAGTAGGCGGGCACCTGGCGGAGGTCGGGTTCCACGTGCAGGGCCACGACGTCTGCCTTCAGGTTGCGCTGCACTTCTTTGCGGAAGGCTTCGATGGCGACCTGCCAGGATTCCAGGGTGGCATCCGGCGGCAGCTCCAGATCCACTGCGATGATGAACAGGCCGTCATCCGTATGCTGGAGCACCAGCCCATGTACACCGAAGCGGTGGGTGAGCGCGAGGCGGCGAATGACGAATTCCGGGGTTTCTGGCAGGGAGAGAGCGGGGGTCATGTGCACCAGGGTTTCGGAGCCCTCCAGGGTGCTGGCGACGAGGCTTTCAATGGCATCGGCGATTTCGTGGGCGGTATCCACATGCAGGTCGTGGGGGACCTGTACTTCCATGTCCACATAGTATCGGGCGCCGGATTCGCGCACGCGGAGTCGGGAGAGCGGGTAGGTGGGCATGCGCTCTGCCATGGCCTGGCGCACGCGGGCCACGGCCTCGCCGCTGGATTTATCCATGAGGTTGTTGATGGATTGCTGGCCGAGTTCCTTGCATACATGCAGGATGAGGCAGGCGACCACGAGGGAGGCGAATACGTCTGCTCGCATGAGGACCCAGTGCAGCCAGCTTCCGGCAACGGTCATATCTGCCACGGCGGCGCCGGTGATGCCGAAGAGTACGGCGGCGCTGCTCCAGATATCGGTGGTGAAGTGGGCGGCATCGGCCTCCAGCGCGGCGCTGCGGGTTTCCCTGGCCACGCGCTTGAGCATGCGGGCGCGGTTCACATCTACCAGGATAGAGAGGATGATGACGCCAAAGGCCCAGTAGGAGAAGGTGACTTCCAGCGCGGCGGGGTCATCGCTCAGCAGGCGCTCGGCGGCCTCCATGATGACCCAGGCTGCAGTGGCGAGCAGAAGCAGGGTTTCGGCCAGGGCCATCAGGTTTTCCACCTTGCCGTGGCCGTAGGGGTGTTCCTCGTCTGCCGGGCGGGCGGCCACCTTCACGGCGTACACGGTGCCGCCGGCGGCCACGAGGTCAAGCGCGCTGTGCAGGGCTTCTGAAAGAATACCCAGGGAGCCTGTGATGATGCCTACCACCAGTTTGGTGGCGGCCAGCGCTCCGCTCCAGATGACGGATGACCATGCGGCTACGCTCTTCTTGCTGTCTGCGTCCATGTGAATGACTTTACCTTGTTCTACCCGATTAGTCAAGCTTAGAGTGATTCTAAATAAGGATGAGAGAAAGCTCATCTGGAGCAGAGGTTGCAACTTGACATGTTTTTCAGGGAATGCTAGGATGCACAGTATGAGTACTCCGCGCATAGTAGAAGCCCGCATAGAGATTCCCATGGGAAGCCGCAATAAGTATGAGGTGGATGAGAAGACCGGCCACATCAAGCTGGATCGTGTGCTGTATTCCTCAGTGTATTATCCGGCAGAGTATGGTTTTGTGGAATCTACCCGGTATCTGGATGGCGACCCGCTGGATATTCTGGTGTTCACCTCTGCGCCCACCTTTCCGGGGTGCTATGTGGACTGCCGCATTATCGGCGGGATGGATATGATTGACGGAGGTAAACCGGACGTGAAGATTCTGGCCGTGAATGTGGGAGACCCGCGCTATGACCATGTGAACACCCTGGAGGATTTGCCCCCGCATTATCTGCAGGAAATCCAGAACTTTTTCCTTACCTACAAAACGCTTCAGAACAAGAAGACCGAGGTGGGTGATTTCTTTGGCGTGGAGGAAGCCTGCCGTATTATAGATTCCTCGATTGAACGATTTGCAGCAGAGAAAAAATGAGACAAGGGGTGAGAGGCGGTTTTATTGATTTCTATTGCAGCACTTGTTGAGCTGCATCTGAATCTACCTTGCCGGTGGACTGAATTGCCGCACTATGGCGCGGCAGTGGCGAGCTGTGTCTGCTCTCTAAAGTGAAAACGGGCGAAATAATTCCACGGACATGCACGTACAAAATAAGGTGAGGGCATAATATTGACTTGAGCCCCGGTAGAAAATCGTGTAGAATTACGCCCGCAAATGATAGGAAAACCGCTTCAGCTTGGCCTTGCAGGGCTTGGGACCGTGGGTACAGGTGTTTATGAGACTCTGTGCCGGAATCATGAATTGCTTGAGGCTCGTGCGCAGATGCACTACGCCGTGAAGAAAGTGGCCGTGCGCGATATGAGCCGCCAGCGCGAGGTGGATATTGCCCCGGAGAAGCTGACGAGCGATTGGCGCGAGCTGGTGGCTGACCCTGAAATCGACATCATCATCGAACTGATTGGTGGCACGACGGAGGCTTATGAACTGGTGACCAGTGCCTTGAAGGCCGGTAAGCCTGTGGTGACCGGCAATAAGGCGCTGCTTGCCGAATATGGCAGTGAGCTTTTCATGCTTTCCGCCCAGCAGGGGGTGCCGCTGTATTTCGAGGCTTCCTGCGGTGGTGGTATCCCGATTATTCAGAGCCTGCAGAATTCCCTCATCTGTAACAATGTGGAGAGTATTGCCGGTATCATCAACGGCACGAGTAACTACATTCTTTCCTCCATGGAGCGCAAGGGCGTTTCCTTTGAAACGGCGCTTTCCCGCGCCCAGACCAAGGGCTTTGCCGAGGCCGACCCCACGCTGGATATCAACGGCTGGGATGCTGCCCACAAGGCGCTCATTCTGGCCATGCTGGCATACGGCACCCCGATTTCTCCCGACCGTATTTCGGTGTACGGCATTGAGCGCGTGACTGCTACCGATTTCCGCTTTGCGCACCAGATGGGCTACACCATCAAGCTGCTGGTGGTTATCAAGCACCATGCGGATACCGATGCGCTGGAACTGCGCGTGCAGCCCAGCTTTGTGCCGCGTGAGCACCTGCTGGCCAATGTGAATGGTGTGTTCAACGCCATTGCTGTGAAGGGCGACATCGTGGGTGAGACGATTTTCTACGGCCGCGGTGCGGGTAAGAACCCGACAGCCAGTGCCGTTATCGGTGATATTGTGATGGCCATGCGCGACCTGCGCCACCCGGAATTCCACACCGGTTTCCACCCATACACCAAGACGCTGGAAATTATGCCGCAGGAGGACACCGTGACGCCGTATTACGTGCGCTTCCTGGTGCCCAGCCGCCGCTCCGGCGTGATTGCCTCCATTGCTCAGGTGCTGGCCAAGTACGATATCAGTATTTCTTCCACATATTCAACGCGCCACGAGGACGAGGAGTCCGAAAATGTGGAGAACGACCTTGTCTTCACCCTGCATGCCTGCCCGTGGGGCAAGCTCAAGACCGCGCTCAAGGAAATTGTGGAGAGTGGCTGCATAGCCCCGCATCCGGCAGTGTTCCGCATCGAAACCTTCAACTCATAAGACCAACCGACCATGGCACTCATAGTACAGAAATACGGTGGCTCCTCCGTGGGCACCATCGACCGCATCCGCAATGTAGCCCGCAGACTCATCGAGGTTAAGAAAGAGGGCAATAAAATCATGGCGGTTATCTCTGCCATGAGCGGTGTGACAGACAGCCTTATCGGCCTGGCTCACCAGGTGATGGATAATCCGCCCGAGCGCGAGCTGGATATGCTGCTGGCCACGGGCGAGCAGCAGAGCATTGCTCTGCTTTGCATGGCTATCACCGAGATGGGTTACAAGGCCATGAGCTTCACGGGCCAGCAGGCCGGTGTGTGCACCTATGGTTCTCATACCCGCGGCCGCATTCACTCCATTGACCCCGCCCGCGTGGTGAAGGCTCTGGAGGACGACTACATTGTGGTGTGCGCCGGTTTCCAGGGTGTAAGCGAGGATGGCACCATCCATACCCTGGGCCGCGGCGGTTCCGACCTGTCCGCCATTGCCATGGCGGCAGCTGTGAACGCTGATCTGTGCCAGATTTTCACCGACGTGGACGGTGTATACACCTGTGACCCGCGTGTGGTGAAAGATGCCCGCAAGATTTCCGTACTTTCCTATGAAGAGATGCTGGAGATGGCTTCCAGCGGTTCCAAGGTCATGCAGGCACGCTCCGTTGAATTCGCCAAGAAATTCGGCGTCGTGTTTGAAGTCCGCAATTCCATGAACAACAACCCCGGTACTATCGTGCAAGAAGAAACTTCCGCTATGGAGTCCCTCGCCGTGCGAGGCGTCTCAATCGAACGCAACCAGGCCCGCGTCACTGTTTCGGGCATCACCGCCCCTGTGGCTTACACGGCTATCATTCTCTCCGCTCTCTCCAATGCTGAGATTAACGTGGATATGATTGTGGCCAACACCGCCCACGACGGCCAGGCCCGCCAGTCCTTCACCATGAACATGAATGACCTGGGTGCCGCCCAGGCCGCCCTCAAGTCCGTGCTTCCGCAGCTGGGTGAAACTGCCCGCATGGAGACCGAAGCCGGTCTTGCCAAGCTTTCCGTGGTAGGCGTGGGTATGCGCTCTCACACAGGTGTGGCCGCCACCATGTTCCAGGCTCTGGCTGATGCCGGCATTGCCACCGGCATGATTGCCACCTCTGAGATCCGCATTTCCACCACCGTGGAGGCTGGCGATATTGAGCAGGCCGCCCGCGTGGTGCACAGCGCCTTCCATCTTGACCAGGTGAACGCCTGACGCAGAACCTGTAGCGATGGAAGAGGAGACATCTGCAGAAAACTCCACACCTACTGAGGTGGAGGAGGTGCTGGAATTCCGCCCCTGGGTTAAGTGGTGCGGAGTCGGTCTTGCCGGCCTGGTATCCATAGGTCTTTTCCTGGGTACGTACTACATCGGGCGTTCCCAGGGTAAGGACCTTGGCTTTATTCAGGCTACCTGTTCCGGCATGGTGCAGAAGGCTCTTAACGAAGCCGCCGCGAGGAACGTGCTGAATTTCATGCGCCTGGCCTCTGCCGGCGAGGAGGAACTGCTGAAGGCTGCCATGGACACGCAGGCCGCTTTCTGGTGGATTCAGGAGACCGAGGTGCGGCAGGAGGCCGAGTGGTGCCTGGCAGATGCCCTGATGGACCGCGGCAAATACGAGGCTGCCGTTCAAGTGCTGACTCCTTTGTTTGCGCAGGTGCCGCACAGCATCGAGTGGGCGTACCGCGCCTTGCAGGCGGGCAATGCGCTCACCCGCGCGCAGCTTTATGCCGAGGCTACGACTCACTACAGATTGGCAGCCAGTTACTTTGCAGAAAATAAGCAGGAAGGCTGGCGCCTGGAGGCTCTGGGGCAGTTGATTGCGCTGGAGGCCAGTGCTCCGCAGGAGGCTTCCGCATCCATTGCTGCGCTGGAAAAACTGCTGGGCGAGCTGACCAATTCCGACGAAGGAACCCGCCAGCTGCGTTCCATGGCGCTGGTGCACATGGGGGAGCTTTACCGCAGCGCCGGCGACAAAGCCAAGGCAGATGCCAAGTTCCAGTCTGCTCTGGCAGAGGTGGAGAACCTGCGCACGGTGCGCCCGGAGGGTGCCGTCAGCCGCGGTACTGCCTTGCTGGCGCTTGGGGATGCCGCCGCCGCAGAGCCCATGCTCCGCATGGTTGAAAATAACCCTGGAAATACTCTGGCAGATGTTTCTGCCCGCCTTCTGGCCTTGCGCCAGCTGGCTGCTCTGGAGCAGCAGCGCGGCCACCATGTGACGGCGCTGGCTCTGCTGCACCGCACCCAGGGCATGGCCGAAGGGCGCGTGTTGCGTGGTAATGCGTTCTGGCCCTGCCTGTATGATCAGCGCGGGTGGATGCACTTCATGGCGCAGAACTACCAGTCCGCCTTGCAGGATTTCAACGCCGCCCTGGCAGATGCCCAGCCGGCTATGCTGAAGCTGCAGCCCCTGGAGGGTGCTGCCCGTTGCTACACGGAGCTGGGGCGTGGCAATGAGGCCTTGCCGCTGCTGCAGGAATGCCTGAAGCTTCGCCAGGAGCATGCTGCGGATGATGCCGCTGCACTGGGCCGTGTCAATCTTCTGCTGGGCCAGATATATGACCAGCAGGGCAAGATTGCCGAGGCCGAGGCCGCCTATGCCGTGGCTATGGAGAAGCTGCCTGCCGATGTGCCGGAGGAGCAGGGGAATCGCCTTACTGCCATGTTCGGTCGTGGTTATGCGCTTGCTGAGCTGCAGCGCTGGGCAGATGCCTACGCCGTGTGGGAGCTGGCACTGCCGCTGGTGCAGGAGCAGCCCGACCGCCGAGAGGAGGTGCGCAGCCAGATGCGCCACATCAAGCCCCATATCTCTGCAGCAGAAGCTGCCCCGGCCCAACCCTGATTTCAACTACAAAATAGAATCATTTCCCTGGTATGAATCGCCGCTATCGTCCGCCCCGCAAGAAGAGCAACCACACGGTGCCTCTCATTGCCGTCGGCCTCACTCTGGGTGCCCTTGCTCTCTGGGGCCTTTTTGCAAAAGGCAAGGATATCATTCTCTTCTTCAAGGGTGAGACTATCGTGGTGGCCAGTAATGAGGAAGCCAATGCCAACCTTTCGCGTCTGCTGGCGGATTTGTCCGGCGATAAATCCCGCCTGCTGGAGCTGGCAGAGAACTCCCGCGCCCGTCTGGGGTGGATTACCAACGCCGACACCCAGCGCCAGTTCCGCTGGTTTCTGATGAGCCGCCTGGTGGATAAGGGCCTGTGGCAGGAGGCCGTGAAGATTCTGCCTGAGGTGGAATCTCTGGCTCCTGCAGAAGGGCTGGACCGCCTTGCCGTGGCTGCTGCGGAGCATGGCGATTATGAATTGCAGCTGCGCCTGGATAAGGGCCTGCAGGATAAGCTTGTGAACTCCCCGGAGCACACGGAGCTGCTGCTGCGCTCCATCCGCCGCTCCGCAGAGACCTGCATCCGCATGCAGAACAATGACGAAGCCGTGAAGGCCATTGCCCGCCTGGATGCGCCGAATGTGCTGGCCCGCCTGCGCGAGCCTGAGCTTGCCGCCGAGGCCGCCGCGCTGCAGATGATGCGCGCTAATGTGTGCGCCGTGAAGGACCCGGTGCTGCAGATGACCCGCAATATCCTGGAGCAGGCCAAGTGGCCGCTGTGCCCGGCTACCTCTCAGCTCATGATTGAGGAGGTGACCACAGCCCTGCGGGATAACCCGAATCTGCCCCAGCATACGCTGAAGGAAATTGAGGCGAAATTGCTGCGCTGCCTGGAGGCCATGCTGGCCTACCCGGATAAGGAACGTAAGCTGCCGCAGTGCTACCTGCTGCTGGGTGAGCTGCGCCACCGCACGGGGAACCACGATGGCTGCGCTCAGGCTCTGACCCTGGCTGCTGCCTTTGCTGAGGGCTATGGCGAGATGAGCCCCGACCTGCAGGTTCGTATTGCCCGCATCCGCTCCCGCGCCAATGAGGCCCGTGGCAATGAACAGGAGGCTGTGCGCGATTACCGTTACCTGCTCGATTTTGAGAAAGACCCCGCTGAGATTATGCGAGTAGTCACTTACCTGGCTACGCATACCGACGGCGAGGAGAAAATTCAGCTGCTGACCCGCAGCTGGGACATGATGCAGAAGAACCCGGAGCTGGTGAAGAAGGATTCGGATTTCCGTTCCCGAACGGCTCATGAGCTAGCGGCTTACTATTCCTCCAAGCAGGACTACGCCAATGCCCTTAACTGGGTGCAGGAATGCACCCGCATGGTGGAGGAGCAGAATCCTGACCTGACCACGGGTAAGACCCTGCGTGCCCGCCTGAATCTGGCTCTGGCCCAGCGCAAGGCAAACCAGGACCTTGCTTGTTTCCGCACGCTGCGCAGCATACAGAGCAGCATCGACCAGATGAGCGAGGAGGATAAGGGGCGCCTGGAGCAGGCTGAGCAGGGTATTTACCGCACCACCATGCGCGAGCTCTCCCGCACCTGCCTGCTGCTGGGCGATAAGACCACGGCTAAGGCTTTTGCCCGCAAGATTCGCGAGGATTTGCCGGAAAAGGTTCGCTGATTCCCCCCCGCTTTGCCTATCAAACTCTCTCCCCCTGAATAGCCATGGCTTCGATGCAGAAAAAAAGTCTCATTGCCACGGCAGCCATCTTCTGCTGCCGTTTTACCGGATTGCTGCGTGAGATTGTCTACACCTCTCTATTCGGTGCCACCGGGGCACTGGATGCTTTCCTGACGGCTTTCCGCGTGCCCAATATGCTGCGCGATATGTTTGCCGAGGGCGCTTTGTCCCAGAGTTTCACCAGCACCATGAGCAAGGTGGAAAAACAGCAGGGGGCAGAGGCCGCCTGGGGACTGGCGCACCGCGTGAGCTCGCAGCTGGTGTCGCTCATGCTCTGCATTGTCTCCATCGGCATTCTGCTGGCGGGTACCTTCATGCAGCAGCTTTATCCGGAGCGCGCCCGCGTGGTGCTGGAAACTCCCTGGGGCGCGCCGACCATGGTGTGTGCCGATGCTGCATTCCGCGGATTCCGCACCACGATTGATGGCACCAAGGAGGCGTTGTTCACCTCCAATGAGAAAATTCAGGGGCTTACGGAGGAATCCTGCATCCGTGTTTCTGTGCTGGAGAAGCTGGAGCATGGGCAGAGTATCACCCTGACGACCGCTGCTGCCGGCGAAGCCCCGGCCGGCGCCACCCGCCTGGAAGCCCGCAGTTTCATGGGGCTGGCTGCGGATTTGTGCCGCATAATCTGGCCGTTCATTCTGCTGGCTTCCTTGTCTGCCTTGTGCATGGGCGCGCTCAATGTATTCGGCATTTTCGGTCTGCCGAACCTGGCCAGTGCTGCGTTCAACCTGACCACCGTGGCTGTGGGGGCCGTTCTCGGCTGGTTGATTGACCCCGCCTTCGGCCCGGAGGCCCTGTATGGCTTTGCCGTTGCTGTGGTGTGTGGTGGCGCGGCCCAGGTGCTGGTGCAGTACCCGAAGCTCCGCAGCCTGGGATTCCGGCCCCGCTGGGATATCGGCCTGAAGTGGAATGGCCGATGGTTCTCGTTCACCGATGATGCGACCCGCCGCGTGTGGTTGCTCATGCTGCCTGGTGTCATTGCCGCCGGCATCACCCAGACCAATATCTTCATCAATACGGCCTTCGCCCTGTATCTTAAGCCCGGCTCGGTGACGGCGCTTTCCAGCGCCTTCCACCTGTGGCAATTGCCAGTGGCTTTGTTTGGCGTGGCTGTGGGTATGGTGGTGCTGCCGACCGTTTCCCGCATGACCCTGACCGGGGGTAATGCCGGAACGGAGATTTCTGAGCACCTGGCCAAGGCGCTGCGGTTCATGTGCCTGTTCGCTGTCCCTTCTGCCATTTTCCTGAGCTTCTGGGGCGAGGAGATTGTGAGCGTTTTCTACCAGCGCGGACGCTTCGATGCCGCTGCCGCCCATTTCACGGGTGATGTGCTGGCTGCATATTCCCTGGGCCTGCTGGCCTATGCCGGCATGAAGGTGCTGCAGCCTGTCTTCCTGGCCTTGGAGAAACCCTGGGCTCCTGCCGGCCTTGCTCTGGTGGCCTTCTGCATTTCCGTGGGCTGTAACTATACCTTTGTGCATGTATTGCACCTTCAGGCCACCTACCTGGCGCTCACAACCTCCATTGTCACCACGCTGAATTTCCTTTTCTATTTCCTCTATATCCGCCGCCTGCTGGGGGGCATGGCCTGCCATGTGCTGGTGCCGGGCGTGCTGCGCATCCTTGGCGCCGGTGCAGTGCTGGCCGTCTGCTGCTGGGCGGTGGGCTTCTTCTGCTTCGGCGATTTCACCTCCTGGGGCTTCTTTGCCCGCCTGGGTTCTCTGGCTGTGGCCGGTGTGCTGGGCGCGGCGGTGTATGGCGGTGCCTGCCTGCTGTTCCGTGTGCCGGAGCTCCAGATGCTTACTGCCCGAATTCGCCGCCGTTGAGAAGGAATGCTATTTTGTTGCATTTTTCAAATAAATGCGATTTATTGACGCGCTTACTTTGTACAATAACCCATTCAAAAGTTATGAACAAAGTAGTAAAAAGTCTGTTTAGTGTAGCATGTGTGCTGCTTGCAGCAGCCGCAGCTGGGAAAGCCGAAGCCGCAGTGCATGTTAATGTATCCATCGGCGGGCCGGTGGTTAAGCCGAAGCCTGCTGTAGTTGTGCACCAGTGTCCGGCGCCGTCACGCGTGGTGGTGAAGCCTTGTCCGCGTTCTGCCGCGCACTGCCACCACCTTCATCTGCCGCAGCACCGCCACTGTGCGCCGAAGCCTCCGTGCCCGGCTTCCCATGCACACAAGGTGACGGTGCATCGTCATCCTGCACCCGGGCGCCGCTGATTCGGCCAGGTGGAAATTTGGTCAGCATACGAGAATAACCTTGCATGTAAAGGGAATTGTGGCATAATTCCCGCGCCATATGTTGAATCAGGAAGTAATCACAGAAGCTGAGACCGCAGCGATACAGATTCCCGCCGGCAACGCAGTGTTGTTACCGGAGGGGTCTCGTATTTATGTTACCCAGATGCTGGGTAATTCCATAACGGCCGCCACAGATGTGGGCCTGGTTCGCATAACCCGCGAGGAAGCTGCCCGCGCCGGGATTATTGCAGAATCTCAGGTGGTGCAGGAGAGTGATGAGAATCTCACGCTGGAGGAGCGCGTCTGGAAGGTGCTCAGCAACATTTACGACCCGGAAATCCCCGTTGATATCGTGAATCTGGGCTTGATTTACGGTGTGGAAATCATTCCCCAGAAGGAGGATGGCTGTCATGTAAGTGTGCAGATGACGCTGACCGCTCCCGGCTGCGGCATGGGCCCCCATATCATGGCCGAGGCCGAGATGGGCATAGCCGCACTGGAAGGCGTGAAGAGTGTTGATATAGAGTTTGTGTGGGACCCGCCGTGGAACCAGGGCATGATGACGGAGGAAGCCCGCATGCAGCTTGGCCTTGAATAAGGAATGGGCAAGGTAACTTTAGAATTGACGGAGAACGAGATGCGCGACCTGGCTGAGGTGTGCGCCATGTCGCTCACGTTGCTGGGGCAGGCAATGCCCGATGGGCGTAACCCGCGGGCAGACCGCTGGCATAAGCTGCTGGTCGAGATTGTGAAGGCGGGGCGTACTGTGCCAGGCATTGCCCGTGACATGGAATTGAACCCGGATTGCGGCTACTGGTTTTTCAAGCGCCCGTATATTGAGGAAGCTTTTTATTCCGATGTGCTGGATGAATACCGCGATGCTGTGTTCTGGGAGGAACTCGTTGCCCGCCTGGCGGGTCGAGCTCTTGCGGAATATTACGGGCAGGAGGCAGTCGACGAGATGAGCGCAGAGGAACGCACGGCTCAGACCGCAGCCATGACCAAGACCTTGTGGGCTGAGGTGTCCAGGTATGGATTGGACCGGCTCATGTTTATGCTCGGCCCGGATGAAAGCTAAGAAAAAGCCGCACGCTGGTTTCAGGTGCGGCTTTTTAAATTATTCAGCAAGGAATTCATCTACCCCTATTTCTGAAGCGCAGTGGGCGGTCTGGTCGCACTCGCAGCGGTAGCAGGGGTGACAAGGCGTATGGCGGTACACAGCCTTGTGGCCTTTGCCAGGCGGTGCATACACGGCAGCCAGGCGGCTGCTCATGATGACATGGCAGCGGCAGCCGACCAGAGCTGCAAGCTGCGGCAGCAGACCATCCACTGCATACAGCTTCGTATTCGGCCCCAGGATGGAGGCAACCGCCTCCGGCTGCGTGATGGTGCAGGGAATCCCCAGCTGCTCAGCCATGGCTGCAGCGGCCTCTTTATCTCGCTCAAGCGCAAGGAGAGTGACCTTGCCCTCCAGCCGGGATACAACCTCCTTCCACTTCTCAATCGGCCAGCTGTCTGCCTTGCCCAGGGTAGAGAAGGGGGCAAGGAAACAACCCGTGGCTGCTGTGTTTCCCCTGCTCGCATCTGCATATTGCTGTCCGGATAGCGTAATATGCTTGGATGCAAGGGTAAGATAATCCTCTATACGGGGTGTGGGGCATTTCCCACATTCCGGCACACATTTGGTGCGGAGATGCTTCTTGAACGGACTTGAGGCAAAGCCGCTGGTGTAGAGCGGCATAAGGGCCTTCAGCTCGCGGAATACCTTGCGGTTCTCGCTCAGCATGAAGAGGTAATCATAGGGGCCCTCCTTATACAGCTCGTCGGATTCAAGCTGCTGCAGCGGGCGGATAGTCGTGACCACGTGGGTGACGTACTCCTGTGTTTTCCAGAAAGCCTGCTGCTCCTCCGGGCAAACCACATTCAGCTGCATATCCGGACGGCAGGCAGCCAGCTCCCTCATGAACGGGATGGTGAGAACTGCTTCCTCAAATTCCTCCGGAACACAGATGATGATGCGGAAGGGAAGTGTGCAGTATTTCCGGATAAGACTCTTCTGAACCTCATCTACATTCGGGGCGAAACGGCCTGTCGGCTTCCAGCGGTGGTGCATCCAGAAACCATCGATGATGCTTTCCTTCTGAACCTCGGCGATTTCGTTGTTTACAGCCTGGGTGATGCTTGCAATATCGTCCTCGCCGTCTGCATTGGTCTCAATTCTGCGGCTCAGGACGACATCCCATTTTCCGAGGGCGGTGTTGCGGGTTGCAACGGCCATGAGGTGGCCGTTACCCTTGCAGCGCTTATAGATGAGCGAGGGCAGCGGGGTGGTACCCGTCACCTTGCCAAAGTAGGGAAGAAAGATGCCCTGCTGAGTGAACTGGTCACTGAGTACACCAAGCAGCCCACCTTCTTTCGCCAGGCGAAATACCTCCTTCAGCCCCTTCTTGCTGCTGAACATCTCGCATCCATAGCGGGAACGTGTCTTGTAGACGAGTTCCTCCAGTATGGGGTTATCCAGTCTGCGGTACATGGACCCGAAACGTTTTACCCTGGAAAAGTATGGCCGTATGCGTGCCAGTATTTCCCAGTTGCCAGCGTGCGGGATGCAGCCGATGATGGTCTGTCCATCGGAGGCCTTTTCCTCGAACTCGTCTCCACCGATGATGTTTACAGAGCGTTTCAGTTCTTTCTCCGTCATCTGGCCTGTCTTGAAAGTACAGGCCAGATTCATCGTGGTGCGTACGATGTTTCTACGCACGAGCGCGGATAACTTGGCTCCTTTCAAAGCCGGGTCCACGACAATACGCATGTTGCGCGCCACGATGCGGCGGCGTCCTGGCATGAGTGCCCAAACCAGGTAACCAATGCAGCGTCCAAAGGTGGCAACTACCCGTATATCCAGCAACCTGAGCACAAAGCAGAAAGCCATGTAGGCTGCTGCCCCGATTTTTTGGGAGCAAGTTGTCTTCTTTACAGATTGCTCGGACATGAACAATTTAGTTGATGGTCATGAATCGCGGCACATAGAACGGCTTGCGGGAATAGGGATCCCACACTTTGTCGCCAACCTTGCTGTTGGTGTAATCAAGCTGGTAATATGGCTCGTACGGAGATACAAGAATGTTGGAGAATTCGCAGGGCAGACCATAGGGAAGCCCATCTTCTGCATACTCGATACGGCCATCAAGATGCCCGGAGGGGGGCAGATCGTAGGGGTTTACCTTGACCCAGTTTTCATTAGCAGGCTTGCCGTCTACATCCGCTATCACATGGGGAGGACGCTCACCCGGGTATTCATCGCGGATAAAATTACTGGCAATCTGCTGGAAGATACAGGAGTTGAGGCTGAGGGTGCAGAGCACAGACGTTAATATCAGTTTGCGTATGTTCATAATGAATGTGTGATGTTAATAGTTAAACCGGACGGAAGGGAACCAGGCGAATGCGGCTTTCGTTGCCGTTCTGCCCCTTGGTAAAGAATGGGCAGTAGCCGTGTTCCTCTATAATTGCAGCAATCTCGGGATAGCAGTCGAGCAGTGTGCGGAGGGCTGGAGCCAGCATGCTGATGTGGCGGTCTGGTAAGGCAAATGTCCCAATGCTGCCGCCTTTGGGAATATCCCCAATCAAGGGGGTATCTCCCTTGAAATGTACCTTCAGATGGGGCCTGCCGTGCTCAATTTGCTGGTCAAATGTCAGGTTGACCGATGTGGTCTGGTGAATGTTTGCCCCAATCATACGGTCGATGACAACCTCGGCATATCCGTCGTGAATACGCACCGCGATTCCCTGGCCATGAGTAATGATGGAAAAGATACCCGTCTGGCGGAGTCTGCAGGTTTCCCGCAGATATCGGTTGAGCTCTGCTTCTGTGAAGCTGATTTCCTGCCCGTTGGCATTACTCAGCAGAGCGCATAAATCGCGGGCGCTGCCGTTATCTGAATAACCGGCAATGTCTCGCATGTTCTGCGGTGTCCACATGCCGATGACGGCTTTGGTCAGCGTGAAAGTGAAAATGATGAAGATGGTGCAAGCAATGATGCTCCAGAAATTGAAGTGTTTCCAGATTATCTGCAGAATATTCTGCTTTTCCGGTTGCTGTGATTCAGATTCTTCCTCCTCCCCTGGCTGCCCGAAAAAGGCGGTTTTGGTAATGTCCTGACTCTGCTCGTCCTTATTAAACAGAAATCCCCACAGAGAGGTATCCTCTTCTGCTCGTTTTTTCGTACGCTTTCTGTTGCTGCTGCCGGACATAACTGCACTTTGCGGATTATATCGAATTCTGCTGGAGATGCAAAGAAAAAACACTGTCCATATCCTAAATTATCAGAAAACCGGGGCGCGTGTGGTTAGAATGGCAGGTTGGATTTATCTACAAAATTAGTCTGGCGTATGTAGTGGGCCCAGTCATTGAATTGTTTCTTTTTGGCTGAGTCTGCGTTTTCTGCGTTCCATTCGCTTATGGCATCCGCCTTATTGGCGGCTTCTGCAAAGCGTTCAAGGTAGAGCAATTGCATTACAGCTCCCGCGCCTGCGCTGTAGAGAATGTGCCATTCTGACTTTGTGGGGGCTTTGTCGGTAGCCGGATTCATGGCCAGAATGGCTTCATAATCATGCAAGGCTCGTTCAAACAGACCTGCTCGGGCGCAGAGGGTGGCGTGGTGCAGCAGCACTCGGAACTGCCACCAACGCGAAAGGGTGGTTGTCTTCATCGATTGCTCCACAATATCAATGGCTTTTAATCGCCCCTCCTCAGTGCCGAGCATGGCCTGGTTATTGGCCAGTATGGCATTAGCCATGATTTTTTCCTCATCCCTGAGCATGATGCGTTTCTGGCGCAGCAATGCCACGAGTACATGTTCTGATTCCTCGAGCTGCCCAAGTCTTAACATGACTGCCGCACGGCGTATGGTTGCTTTGGCGTACAGTTCATCGTTGAGGGAGGCACAGCTGTTATAGAGCTCGATGGCTCTCCTCAGTGAATCCTGAGTGCCGATAAGTTCAGATTCTCTGGCCGACATGTACAGTGTTCTCGGCGCAAAGTCTCCCTTTGGGTATTTTCTGAGGAGAACATTCAGGGTGCGCAATGCATCTACATGCTGGCCGAGGGTTGATTGCAGGCTGGCCATGTGCAGGGTGAGGATGGAGAGCACCTTGGGGGAAGTCACCTTGCCTGCTGCAAGTTTAATCATTTCCAATGCTTTTTTTGTTGCATTGATTTCCCCGTTGGTGCTGGAGAGTCTGTGCAGTACCGCCTCATTCAGAGCAAAAAAGCGCAGCTGCCGTTCATCACTTAACTTGGTCAGGTGGTCATTAAGCTTACTTTTCTGCAGCAGTTCCTGGGCCCGTTCGGGGGCATCCTGCAGGTGCAGGTATACCTGATCCATTTCTACATCTGCCCCCAGGTCAAGCGTGGGGGCAGGGTGCATCCTCAGCATGTCAATGTCTGCCTGCGCCCTGGCTGCATCCTTATCCAGCCAGTAGGCTGCTCTTGCCAGCAGAAGGGCATAATGCTGCGTCTCTGATAAATCCGGCGTGTTCAGGACGGCTTCCTGCGTGGCTTCATCGCCGGATTTCAGAGCGCTTATCAAGGCGTTGATGAGTGATACATCCCGCAGTTCATCGGGTGCTTCGCGCGAGCATTTCAGGTAGGCTTGTGCCGTGCTGCTTGCTTCGGGAGAATGAAGCTGGTTTTCGTAAAATTGCCGGTAAACATCGTCTCCCTGCACCATGCCCAGGTAGAGCAGGGCTTCGTGCGTCTTGTTGCGTTCGAGATACCAGCGGGTCTGCTCCAGCAGGATGGTCCGTGTTGTAGGCTCGTGGAGGGTAGTGGCCGCTGCAGTGTTTGCGCAGGTTACGTCCAGCGGTATATCGTATGCGTTCTCTGGCGTAAGCAGATGCTGCTGAATAAGCAGCGCCAGCGAGGCTCTGCGCGATTTGAGTGGCTCTGCCATCCATTCCTGCAGCTTCAACCGGGCGTATTCACTTTGGGTGAAAGCGCCGTGATTATGTAATTTGCGGAACGCTTCTTCCAGCAGCGGCGAATCCGGGTTAGACGAGATGAAATGAAGCAGGGTTTCTTCCCCCTTACCATCATCATAACTGGTGACGATGTGCTGCTCATCCTGGTCGGGCTGCGAAGTCTGTGTCTTTTGTTCGTCGTCTGCCGGCTCCTGGGCAGACCCGCTGGCTGCCTCCTTTGAGTAGTATACATCAGAAAGAGCCAGGCGTACCCGTTGCCGCATGATAAGCGGCAGGGTGCGGTCGTTCTCCATGGTGCGGCAGAGCTCAAAGGCTTTATCAAATTCGCCCCGCAGGCGGAGGTTGTCTATCTCCAGTAAATTAAGCAGATTCTGCAGAGAAGGGTGTTTTTTGACCAACTGGCGAAGCCGCTCAAGAGCAGCATTGTCCTGGCTTCTGGGCTGGCGCAGCCAGTGTTCTGCCAAGGCTGCTGTTGCCAATGTTGCTATTTCCTCATTGCTGCTGGTTGTCAGGGGGGTGGCAATCACGGCGAAGTCTACGTGTGTGCTTCGCCATGCGCAGTAAAGAAGAGCTTTGGCTGCATAAGCGAAGAGCTTGTGGCTTTCCGGTACCTGGTGCAGCGCAATAGCGGCCTCTTTGTAGCGCTTTAAATCAATAAGAGCACGCCCACGCCAGAAAGCCGCTTCGTGCGAAGTGTCTCCCCGGAGTGCATCGAGTGCATCGGCAGGCTTGCCGTTTCTGACCAGCGCGCTCCCCTGGCTGACATCTGCAGCAAGGGGGGATGCAGCCAGCATGGAGAGAAGAATGAGATGCTGCGGCTTCATGGGTGGGAATTCTGCTATCAGGGGGTGTTTTTTGCTACAGATGTTTCACCGGGGGCTCCCGTCCAGAGGTATTGGGTGACATACCGCAGCCCGGATAAGGTAAGAACAGCCTCTGCGCTGCTGTTCTTAACCCGGTTTACAGTGCAATTCTGCTGCACGGTCGGCATGGAGCGGCAGGAGATGACGAACGGTTGCGTGACCTGCCGGCTGGCGGGATAAATCCCAATGGGCAACCCCTCTGCCGTGAAGGCAATTTCCAGAGATTCGGGGCGGGTGCGTTCTGTGCGGCTCCCTTTGTACAGGAACGGATGACGCCTCAGAATATCCATGGCCTTGATGCATGGAACGGCCACCCGGTAATGCTCTTTTTGCCTTGCAAAGTAATTTGATACGGAGAAGGCTCTGCCATTCCGGCATGCTCGCAATACGTCTGCCGGGTTAAAGCCCGCCAGATTCATTCCGTTGAAATTTCCGTGCTTATTTTCACCTGTATAGAATTCCTCGAACCGGCTGTTAATCATGAGCGCGATTTCCAGATGCAGGTGAGCCCGGGTTTTGTTGAGGCCTACGCCGCTGTACCCGAGCCTGCCGATTTCATGCTGCCGGCCGACCTTCTGGCCGACTTCGCAGGATACGCTGGCGAGGTGCGCGTAGAGAGAGTAGATTGTACCCTCCGGAACAGAGTGTGCAATAACGACATAGCGTCCGTAATTGCTGTGGCTCGGGGTGCTGCTCGCATGCACCACCATTCCGGGGGCGATGGGGCGGATTGCGTCCAGAGGTTCTCCGCTTGCATCGCGGTAGATGGGTTTTACATCTATCCCTTCATGAAAACGGCTGAACATGACCGGGGCCCCTGGCTGGGGACGAAACGGGTTGCGTACCATGCCATAGGTGCCAGCCTGCCAGGGCTTGCTCTTTATGCCCTCAAACTGGCGATCCACATACATGAAATAATCATCTCCTCCTGTGGTGTAGAGCGCTGTGTTATCCGTGGGCAGGGTATAAACCAAATCCTGCGGATGCGCCCATGCTGCAGTGAGAAGCGTGACGATGCCTGCAATGAGCCGGGGTATGTTCACTGTTCCTTAGTGTTGCGGGTGGCAGATGAGTACAATTCCGGGATAATGCGGCCATGTTCATCCTTCCTGGGGACTGCCCCCTCCGGCAGCTCTGGCTTGGGACGCGGGTTATCCTTCAGATAGCGCTTCTCCTCGATTTCTGGATCCACCGGTTTAAGAGATTCGCTGATTCTTCTCAAATCATACCCATTTAATCCGCCCCAGATGATGAGCTGCCCATCTGTGATGCCCTGGTCTATCTCCATGGGCTCAAAGGCCAGTCCGTCGATAACCGGTAGAATGTGTTTGCCGATGTTCTGCTGAGTCTCGGTAAAAAGGCGTAACGTGTATTCTTTGGGTGTGTAGAGAACCACACCGTATGAGCCGTCATCAGCCATGAATGACTTGAATTTTTCAAAATGCTTGAGACTCATGATAGGCATACGGTTATACATGCGCCCGTTGTAGCGCATATTGAAAGCCGCTCCGCCTTCAGGATTGGAGGATTCTGTGAGGAAAAATGCCTTATACTGTTTCTGCTGGCAGCTGGCCAGCAGAATAGCACCAATCACGGTACAAATGGAAGATAGAGCCTTGTTCATAGTATGTTCTCTGAATGATGCTGATCAGTCGCGCAGCAGATGGCGGCTATGGTAGCAATAGTTAAGACCGCTCCAGAGGGTCAGAATGATGCTGGTCCACAGCGCAAGTTCGCGGAACCACCAGCCGATTTCCCCGATGCTCAGTGAGCGCAGCGGTTCAATGAGATTTCCACCGTAGGCAAGCTGGGTCATGCATGCAATGCAGTATGTAAGCTGTGCTGTTGTTTTCCATTTGCCGAGTTTATCTGCGGCAATGACCTGCCCCTGTGCCACGGCAAGCTGGCGCAATCCTGTTACCAGGAATTCACGGAAGATGATGAGGATGGCGGCCCAGAACGGGCATATGCCGACCGCAGCCAGGTAGATGAATGCGGCCCCCACCAGTATCTTATCTGCCAGTGGGTCTATCAGCTTGCCGAAGTTGGTCACCAGGTCGTATTTGCGAGCCAGGTAGCCATCAAAAAAGTCAGTTATCGCTGCAACGACAAAGGCCCAGAGTGCTATGCACGCTGTAACCGAAATGGGTTGGAACCAGCCGCCTGTTACTTCGTTGATGAAAGGGGAGACACTGCCATCAATCGCCAGGGCCACGGTGTAGACAATGACCAGGATGATGCGGGAAAGCGTTATAGTGTTTGGCAGATTTAACATTGTATCAGAAGTGTTATATCTCTCCTGCAGTCGACTTGCAAGCAGAAATCAAGCCTGTATGCCAAAAAGGAGCATATTTTGTGACAGATTCTTTGCTTGAATCCAAATCGGTTTTTGCTATACTTCCGCATATGAACGCATTTCGCGCATCTATACTTGTTCTGCTGGCCCTTACGGTAGGGCTCATGTTTTATGCGTTTGCAGTGCTGCTTCCTGCCCGGCAGGAACAGTATCAGATGTATCAGAATCAGCTGAAGATAAATGAATACCAGCAGCGCCAGCAGGAGCACGAAAGCCGCATGGCCCGGTTCGATGCAGATGCCGATACGCCAGAGGTTGCAGCAGCCCGTGCGGCTGCGGAGGCTGAGGCTAAGAAGAACGAAGCAGATTTGACCGCGGCAGAGGAGAGTAGTGTGCTGGCTTCTGCCCGCAGAAGACAGGCGGCAGAGGAGGTTGAGAGTGCCGCTGCGGAGCCTGTTGTTTCTTCATCTGTCGGCGTTGTCACGGCCTACCTTGAGGATTGTGCGGTGATTCTTTTCAAGGCCGCGGATGCCGTGCCGGTGAATGAAGGGTTGAATATAGCTGTGCGCCGCAACGATTATATCGTATGCGAGGCCACGGTTGATGGCCAGGATTCGGAATCGGGGCAGTACACAGCAGCTCTGAAACAGGCAGAGTTCGGTGGAGCCAAGGACCCTGAGGTGGAGGCTAACCGCAAACCCCGGGCTGGGGATGAGGTGATTATTTCCCCTTTCCCGAGCAGCCGGGACCTGCGCATGGAGGGCTATACCCCCCTGCAGGAACGTCAGCAGCCTTCTGCTGAGCCCAAGGGCCTTCCTGAAATAGAGGACGTCCTGACCCCGGTTCCCTGATTATTCTTAGCCAGAGCTTTGATATGCTTACTCTCTTTGACCGCTATCCCAGTTTCTCTTTTGAGTTCTTTCCGCCGAAAACGCCGGAGGGCGCTGCAGCTTTGCTGGATACAGTGGTGCGCCTGCAGGAGTTTCACCCTAGCTTTGTGAGCGTCACGTATGGTGCTGGCGGTGGGTCTCGTGGTCTCACTCGCTCTGTGGTGCGTGATATGCAGAATCGTGGTATTCCCACGGTGCCGCATCTCACCTGCGTGGGGCATACAGAGGCGGAGATAGAGGAGATTCTGGAGGGCTATATCAGCGCCGGTGCACGTGCCATCATGGTGCTGCGAGGCGACCCTCCCCGCCACATGGCATATGATTCCTCTCGCGATGCTTTCCGCCACGCTGCAGACCTGGTTCGTTTTATCCGCAAGTGGGAGGACAGGCAGCATCTCCCCACCCGCCTTACCCTTGGTGTGGCTGGTTTCCCGGAGGGGCATCCCGATTCCCGGAATCGTCTCAGGGAGATGGATTTCCTGAAGGCAAAGATGGATGAGGGCGCAGATTACATCTGCACGCAGCTGTTTTTCGATAACCATGCCTTTTTTGATTTCCGCGACCGCTGCCGGCTGATGGATATCAATGCCCCCATCATCGCCGGCATCATGCCCGTGACAACTATTTCCGGCATGAACCGCATGGCTGAGCTTTCCGCCGGCACGAATTTCCCGGCCCGCTTGCTCAAAGCCATGCTGCGCGCCGGTGGCGATAAGGCTTCTCTGGAGCGTATCGGTATCAATTACGCCAGCAACCAGTGCAGTGAACTACTGGATGCCGAGGTGGACGGTATTCACTTCTACACCCTGAACCGCTCCAAGGCTACTCTGGAGATTTATCACAACCTGGGCTTCAACAATTATTTCGACCTTGAGCGCCTGCGCTCTCTTAACAACCTTTACAGATAAAATATCACTCCCCCCCCCCATATGGATACCACAGACAAGAATAATGAGGATACGCTTCCTCTCACCCCGGAGGAAATCAAGGCCATTGGCGAGATTGCAATCGGTCCCTCCAGACACGAACAATTCCTCAATGCTCACTACAAGAAACTCATGTGGGGCGGCATTACTCTTGGTATTGTTGCGGGTGGTGTCATTGCGTTTTTCTCGAATCGCAACGATATGCGCCATGAGGCCGCTGCAAAGCTGGTGCAGGCTATGCAGATAACGGCTCCGGGGCAGGGTATTGCCGGGGCTGAGGATTATGATTCTGCAGCACTGCAGACTCTGGCTCAGGAATATGCCCAGACCCCCTCTGCAGATACAGCTGCGCTCTTGAATGGCCTGGCTCTGCTGGCCAAGGGTGACGAGGCCGGCGTTGCCATACTGGAGAATTTTGCTGCAGGCAATGCTTTGCTGCCCCTGCGTGCCCGCGCTCTGGCTGCGCTTGCAACTCACCAGCTGCAGCAGGGTAAGGATTCCGTGCCCACCTGGACCCGCCTGAGCCAGATGGAAGCAAACCCCTATTCTGCACTGGCCTACCTTATGCTGGGTGATCTCTGCAAGAACAAAGGCGAGAAGGATGCCGCCCGCACCTGGTACCAGCAGTGCGTGGCAAAGTGCCCCACCAGCACGCTGGTGACGAATAAGACCATTGAAATGCGACTTGCCTTGCTCGATGTGGATGCTCCTACCCAGGTGGAGGCCGTGGCTCAGCCCCAACAGCAGGAAAATCCGCTGGGCAATCCCTTCGGTGAAACGCCCGAGGTGGGAAATACGGAATTCAACCCCGGTATCTGATACATGGGCCTTTACCAGGACAATTTCTCCGGGCTTTCCGAGCTGGAGCGCTTGGCTGCCATGGCTCATGACCCCGTTCGTGTACACGAAATCGGGGCCGACCAATGGCCGCTCACCATGATGGCCTGCGGGCTCATGGCCAGCAATGACGAGGATAAACTGGAGGAGAATTTCGAGATATACGATATTTTTGCCACCAAAACCACCGTTGCAGCCCGTAAGAGCAGTCTTATTCAACTCTCCAGGTTCATCAGCGGCCGCAAGGGTGAGGGGTGGAAATCCCTCATCCCCTACGCCACAAATGAACCGGATGAGGCGTTAAGTCGCATGGCCGCCACTCATGTGCTGACTCTGGCTCAGCCGGGGCCGGCTGAGCACCTGGCTGGTGTGCAGGAGCTGGTGCACCGTCTTGCGCACGATGAATTCACCCCGACTACGATTCTGGATTCTGTGCTCAATATGGCCGATATGCGGGTTCAGCCTCTGCTTCAGCCTCTGCTGGAAGTGGCCGCAGACCGTATGGAGGAACTGGTGGATGAGTTGGCCTGCACGCCTAATCGACTGAGCTGCGCTTTCCTGCTGAGCGCGCTTGCCCGGTTCCCTGAGTTGCGCGAGAACATTGCGGATGCGCTTTGCCGCATGGCGCCGCTTTCTGCTGTTATTCTGGATGTAGCGTTGCCTATTCCTACCTGGGCCTTTGAAAAGCCCTCTCCCCAGCCGCTGCATGGTTGGACCAGAGCAGAATACTACACGCGTATGCTCCCTGAGTTGAGCCCCTATCTGGATGCGGCTCAGCTACAGCGAGTGCAGGAAGCTTTCGGTGCATGCTGACACACAAGCGCCTGTTTGCTCTTGCAAAAGACGGCAGCTTTGTGTTAAATACCTTTCGCAAACAGAGCCGGCCCCGTAGTTCAATGGATAGAACGGCCCTCTCCTAAAGGGCAGATATGGGTTCGATTCCCGTCGGGGCTGTCTGCACACTAAAACACCGGTCAGCGGATAATGCTGACCGGTGTTTTTGATTCTAAGAGTCTGCCGGGGCTGTTCAGCGCTTGCGGTAAAGGCGCCAGGAACCGTCCTCGGCAACCAGTTGCCAGGCATCCGGGTGGGTGATGATGCGATAGTTTGAGCGGTGTACCGCCATGTAATCGCCGTGGCGCAGGGATTCCGGTTCCCCGGTGAGAATCTGCGCCTTGCCAGCGGAGTAGAATTGAGCGGAGTAGGGCACCTTGTTGTCTACGTAGTAGAGCGGTGCATGCCCATCCCAATTTTGCAGTAGTTTCTGCTGGCAGCGGTATTGGATGTGGTCGAATCCGCTCCCCAGACCGAAGATGGCTACGATGGTGAGCATGGGGGCTGCTGCAAAGATGAATGCCTTGTAGTTTCGGCCCTCCTTTTCGTGAAGAGCCCAGAGGCGGCGGATGAAGAGGATGCAGAAGGCTGGTACGGCGGGAAGTATGTAGGCCGGGAGTATGTTTCTGGCCATGGTGAAGAAGATGGGCGTACTCAGCGCCCAGCACCAGAGGAAAAGGGTTTCCTGTTTGCAGAATCCTGCTACCTTGCGGCGCAGGATGAAGGGAACCAGCAGCACCCAGGGCAGGAACATCTCTGCGGCATAGAGCCAGATGGTGCCGATGGCTCGGGAATGCCCCTTGCCGTATAAATCACCAGCCCAGCCTTTCACCAGGAATCGTTCGAAATGTTCACCGATGATGAAGTAACGCAGGAAGCCGGGGGTGGCTTGCTCTGCCGCAATGTACCAGGGCAGGGTGAGTGCCAGCATGAGCAGCGTGCCGCAAATCCACGGTATGCGGCGCCAGAGCTCTACCCAGGCCTTTTGCCAGGCCACCCAGGCAAAGATGGGCAGCCCGCAGACTACCAGGGCAAGAGGCCCCTTGCTGAGCAGGCCGATAACCAGGCCGAGGAAGAAGAGATACCCCCAGAGGCGCCGGGGAGTCTCATCGGTCATGGCTCGGTAGAAGGTCAGCATGCTCAGCGTGGTGCCGAAGGCCAGGAAGGCATCGGTCATGACGGCACCAGCGGAAACAAAGCCCATGGCTGAGGTGAGGAAGACGATGATGGCCGCGGTGCCTTGCTCTGCACGCCTGGTGCCGAAGGGCCACAGGAAGAAGCAGAGACCGATGCCCAGCGTGGCCAGATAAGGGGCAAGGCGGGCGGCAAATTCGTTGATGCCGAAGAGGTACATGGTGGCGGCACTGCCCCAGAAGGACAGCGGCGGCTTGCCCCAGAAGGGAACCCCGTATTCAAATTGCGGCTGGAGCCAGTAGTTCGTTTCCACCATCTTGCGGGCCATTTCTCCATAGCGCGCTTCGGTGGTATCCATCAGGGGGTAGATTCCCAGGCTCAGCAGGCGTGCAAGCAGCACAAAAGCCAGCACCACCAGCAGCATGGGCAGAATATTATTCCTTGCTGCGGGCAGGCTGAGCACTTTTCTGGTCTGCGGGAAGTTCTGTTTCAGCAGCAGGATGATACCGCCGATGCACAGGATGCCCCCGCCCAGATAGATGCAGGGCATGGCAAATATCTGCACCAGATCCGGCACGCTCGTCAAATCATATATCCATTTGAAGATATGGTACAGCCCGTCATCATACAGCGCAGGAACTTCTGTCACCTCGTCAATGGCCCTTGCCTGGTAGATGAGCAGGAACGCTGCGCCGGCCGTCATCACCGGGAGCATGAGTCGGTAGGCAGAGTTCGGCACTGCGGAGGTCGGTATAAGCCGGCCGTGGAAAAGGTAGATGGTGACCAGCAGCTCGATGAGCAGAATCACCGCCATCCATTCACAATACGGCAGCTCCAGCATCTGTTCCCATGTAGCCGCGGGCGACATGATGAAATCCCGGGTGAGCAGGTGAAAGGAATCGCCGGAGATGATTTCAACCAGCTCCTCCAGCCAGTGAATAAGGCAGAAAAGTGAAAATATGACCAGTGAGACACGCTTGTCCCAGCGTCCACCGTGAAAATCCGCCGGCAGTGCACAGAGGTATAGCATATACGGGAGAATGGTGAACAGGAAGCATGCGCTGTTTTCATTCAGAAAGGAAAGGAGAGAATCCAGCACCTCCCCATCGGCCGGCTGGGCTACCCCCATGCACAGCAGCAGGATGAGCTCAATCAATTCAAAGAATACGTAGACGCAGATGAATGGCGCGAGACGTTGCCAATAGTAGCGCAAGAGACATGTCATGCCTGCAGAATAGCATGCATAACGGTGCACGTTCAAGAAAATAATAACATGTTATAACAAAAAGGCGGCATATCCGCAGGCTTTTCCCATAGCCCCCGGTACCGGGAACCGGGGGGGGCGGGAGAATCATGCCTCCGTGTTGCGTGGGCAGCGTCTGGCCATGTAGCGTTCAATGGCGTAAGTCCTGTCGAAAAACTCATTCACATGAAGTGTAAGGCCTTCAATGATTTGAGAAATGTGTGGAATATTGCACCCGAAATCACGATTTGAGTTATACGACTCAATAAGATGTGCATCACATCTGAAACTTAATCCCTGTACATTCAGTTTCTGTCCGTAAGAACTCAGGGTGCGCAGTTTTTTAGCCGCTGTGGAGTTAAAGTTCTTGTAAAGACTTATCAGCTTTTTATTCGCTTCATACAGCCCGAACTTAGCAGGCTCTGCCACTTTTTCTGCTATGACAAATTGCGGAAAGTCCAGTAGTACCTTCCCCTCCAGGCTTGTGGCTCTCTGAATAGTTTGTGCATTTTTATTATACAAGGAAATGAAATAGTTAATCTGCGATATCCGCAAATTCAAAAGAGTTTCAAGCTCCTTGATATCAAACTCATCGCCACTATTCATGCACACATTTATGCCGCAAGCGTCCTGAAAAGTCAATCTTTTTTTGTTATATATGCAAAAGAATAACTCCGAGGAATTGACCTTTCCTGGATTATTTCAGTATAAGAACGTGCAGGTGGTTAGAACACACGAGGAGAACGTATCATGAAGACTGAAGAATAGCCTTCCAATCAAGGCGTTCTATGTGAACCGCAATAAGCGGGCGGCTTGGCTGCTCTTTAATTATGGGGTCGTTATGTGTGATGTTTTGCTGCAATGGCCAGCAATGTGCGTTTTTCTTCAGTATCAAGGTACAAGAAGAACAGGACAACAAAACTGAATAAGCCATAGGTGACAACAGCTGCAAACAAATCCAACCAGGAGTTCACTTGCCAGAGGCAGGCTGTAGCAATGCCGCCCACAACCAGAATGATTCCAGGCCAGAGCATAGGGAGATAGGTGCGGCGGAAGAACATTCCTATCATAAGCCCGGCCTTGCGTTCATAGTACAGATTAATCGTAACGCCCTGACCGAGCGCCAGGGATATGGCCGTCCCCATGAACATGCCTATAGGCCCTGAATACAAGGAAAGCGCGTAGCCCAGAGCTACGCATACCAGCGATGAGTAGAAGAGGATAATGGCACGCCCCCTGTGGAGGCTGAGAGCCTGAAGAATAGCGAGCCCTGTATTCTGCGTAAGCGGTATGATAAGCGGTATAATGACTATAGCAGCCCCCAGCCAGACTGTGCCTACATTATCCCCCATACTTTTTCCGACCCACAATCGGAGAAAATCCTTGCCCAGGAAGATAAAGCCCATCAGAATCATGGTTAGCAGGAATAACTGCAGGCGCCCCGCTCGAATCATCATCTGGGTCAACTCCTGCCTATTGGCATCGAGAGCCACCATATGCATGAGCCTGGGTGCTAAAACGCCGGATATAGCCGTACTGGCCGTCATGAAATAGGTAGAAAACGATATGCCAAGGGTAAATACAGAAACCGCCGCAGTACCGCACACATTTGCCAGAATGGGAGAACCTGCCTGCCAGTAGAAGAGGTCCATTATCTGATTCAGAAAAATCCAGACAGAGAAACCGAACATCTCACGGAAAAGCAGCCAATCAGGTTTGCCAAATTTTACTTTCACCTTCAGGGTATGAAGCGTATAGAACACGCCCCACAGATGGTTCAGAATCCCCGTGCCCACGGCGGCCACAGTCAGGCCAATAGCCTTGAATCCGAGTAGAAGTAATGCCAGTGTAAGCCCTGTATTGAGCAGCGAACAACAGAGACTGACGACACCCGGCACCACAAACCTCTGATATGCCCCTGGTACGCATCCCAGCGGGCGTAGCGGAATGGCCAGAATCATGTTTCCCAAAGTCAGCAGAAAAAGGATTTTCAGGGTTTCTTGCTGGTTTGCGTTCAATTTGGGAAAGAGTGCATCCAGATGGAAGAAGCAGGCAATACCTGCGGCCAGGGTAATAAGGGCTATCAGGCTGAACAGCATGATGCTTTGCCCGATGAAGTGCGCCTGATGCTCGTGTTCCCCTTTGGCCCGGTAGGTCACCACGTATTTGCTTACCGTTGCCCCGAGTCCCAGATCCGTCAAGGCCAACCAGGCAATGATGGAGCCGCTCAGCATGAAAAGTCCATACTCTTCCACCCCCAGGTTCGCAATGACAAAGGGCGTAAGCAGGAACGACGTCGCGAGCCGTACGATGATGGATACATAATTCAGGATGGCTCCGGCTTTGATTTCGCTTGCCATATATTCAGGTCAGGCTTTCCTTCAGAAAATGGATTCCCCGCTCACGTTCGGCATCATGAATCTCATTAACTCGATACCAATCAATGGTGGCATGGAGCGCATGCAACACCGCCGCTGTTGTCGGATTCGTTACCATTCTGTCTTCCAATCCAAATGTACCCAGCAGCGTATCAAAACGAGCATTCCCCCTTCTTTCATTTCCCAGGCACACAAAGGCTTTGTTGAAAATGATGGCAAACACACAACCGTGGAACGAATCAGTAATCAGGTATTCACTATCACGTATCGCGCGCAGCCACTGGGCAACGGATACAGGTTCCGAGTAGGCATCAGGGCTATTCATTTCATAGACGCCCCGGTTCATGGATAGAGCTGCATCCTGAACAATACTATCCAGTGGTTCATTTCTATCCAGAAGGTACAAGGCAATGGTATTCTCGGGAATGGGGCATGTCTCACCATCTGCAATAACCGAATCATAGTCGTCAAATGAAAGCAGGAGGGTCGGGTCTGGTTGCTGACTGGCATTTACCCCCATTTTCGCGCACAATGTTGTTCCGCTGGCTTCGCGTGTTGAAACCGCGCGGAATTGAGATAGCAAATGAGCGCATTCCAGATACTCCTGCTCAGAGTATTCCAGCGCATCCCGGCCAAAGGATGCAGCATAGGAAATGCTTCGTTTCCTCAGGCGCTCTGACGCCCAGCTTAAATAAAAGAAGGGCATGCGAAGCGGCTTCGCCTCCGCATTCCACACCTGGTCACTTCCAACAATAACATGCGAAAGCTTATAACGATGTTCCAACCTGGACATCTCGCGCTCAGTGGCCAGCTTTGTCCGCCGTACGTTTCCTGGAATAAACCGCCTGCCTGCTGCACCCTGTACCCGATGCGGTAAAGGCAAGGGTGGCAGGATATGGCTTCTCCACAAGATTTCTGCAAGCAGATTTTTTGCATGGCTCAGCACGCTCTTGCCGGTATTTGTATAATGTATGGTAAACGCATCATAGCCAAGAGATTTCACTGCATGCTGCAGCGCGAAGGCTTGCAGCAAACCACCGTAATTAGAAAACAAGTTCTCTGTCAGAATCCCGACTCGAGGGCTGGGCTTGCGTGTAACCCGTTTCACAATGTGCGCCAGGACACGCAATACAGGGTTCATTTCAGAAATATGGATTCCACAGATTGAGACTTCTCGTTCCGTGCGCCTGAGTATCTTTCTCATCGGTTCTTTTCTCCGGAGCATTTTCAGGACTGATTCCCGCAGTTTCAATACCCGGAGCAGGTGAGCCTCATCATGCCCCAGCTCTGTATCTGCAGAATGATGCGCCACACTGTACTCCTCCTCATATACCACCAATTTTCTGCTGCCTGCGAGGGATTTAATAGCCAAATCACCCTTTGCACTGTGGCAAAGTACCACTGATATCCCCTTGAAAACATTCCAGTCGGGATGATATTTTCTTACATTCCAGAAATCACCCAGGGCTATATCCCCAATTTCAGGAATCGCATTGTTAGCATAGCTGTGCACGCACGTGAAACAAGCTTTCTTCATCGCAACGTCTGCCAGAAATACGCGCATGTAGTCATCCTTGTGCTTCAATCGAGCCATTACTTTCCCATTGCTATACTCATTTACCATCAGAAATTCCACCCATCCGTTCAGCTTATTTCTGAACTGCCATCCTGTCATCCTCGCCTGTTCATTCTGCTCTTGTTCGGCTACATACCTTTCTGCCAGCAACCGGCTGGGTACCCCATGGCAGGCTAAACTTATCGTTATCAGATTCTCGTAAGTTTTTTTCAGATAGACATTCAGCGCATGCACTTGACACGGCGTGCCGGCAAAAAGCACTTTTCGTCCTGTATTCAAATCCATCAACACCTGCTTATACGCCATTCCGACCTCAGCCTGCACATACTTGCTGCCTCGGAATTGGGCTAGTTCCTCTTCTCGTTCAATTCTATGAAAACGGGCTTGCAGTTTTTCCTCCCACCGCACACCATAAACGCATCCACCCTGTTGAATAATGTATTTAGCAACTTCGCTGAATACCCCCCCGCTGGAACTCTCCCGCAAAATCTGCTCATCTGTGCTCCAGGCCGCATATCCTGTAGATTGAAATGCCCCGGGTGTGTTGTCTTGTGCCTCAGCTTTTATCAGGGCCGGGCATTGTCTTGCACAAAGACCGCAGTCTACACATGCATCATTATTGACCTCCGGCACCAGGAAGCCATCCTTGTTCCACTTCATTCGGATAGCTCTCCTGGGGCAGATATTGGCACACAGTGAGCAGGCCGTACAATTCTCTGGTGCGGTTATGCTTTTTCTTATCGATTTCATGATTCAGAAAGGATTAAACTTAATTGCGTTTCGAAAATGCCATATGTGTAACGTTCAAGTAAAAAATCCCGTCCGGTTGCTCCATATTGAGCCGCTAAGGCTGGATTTTTCATCAGCTTGCCCATCTCTGCCGCCAAGGCTTGAGCATCATTCTCTGGAATGAGAACCCCCGATTTCCTATGCAGAACCATATCCGGTATGGCTCCCACGGCCGTGGTAATAACAGGAAGCGCATGTTGCATTGCTTCCAGAATGACGAGCGGAAAGCAATCATCCAGGGTGGGATGCACAAGGCAATCTGCCTCGGCAAAGCGGGCGTCCTTATCCCCAGTGTACTGCTGCCCGTGGTATGTTACTACCTTTTGAAGGGCTCTATTCTCAATTTCTCGTTCCATGCGCTCAGCTGAAATCTCAGCCGTAGGGGCACCCACGAAATGCACGTGGAAATCTGGTGCCTGATGATGTAAAAGCTGCGCGGCTTCCAGGAGTACAAAAGTTCCCTTGGATTTATTCAGATTAGAAATAGTAAGGAAATGAAACATCGTCTACTCAAATTCCGTTGGGGCAAATTCGCACTTGTTCCCGCTTCACCACTGCTGAAACATCTTCAAACAGCCGCCAGGATAGCAGGATTACTGTAGCATGCCGATATACCAGTGGCAGCAACCAGCGGTACAACGGCTTATTCACATAGCCGGCCATTCCTTTGTTGTGCTGGTGCAGAATAATCTTGCAGCGGAACACTTTAGCCAGCAGTACAAGGGGAGCATCCTTCAGAAAACCAACCCCCCGGCAGGCTATAGCCACATAGCATTTCCGGGGACGGAACACAAGCAGCAGCCAGAAGACCTGAAGAAGTGTAGCAATGAACCGCCCACCCTTCTTCACAAGAAGCAGCGGCGTGAATCCTGCCACCTCATCATTTCCCCGAGATGTGGACAAATTCACATATCGGCAGTCAAATCGGGTGTTGATTTTTTCACTCTGCTGAATCCGCCGGCATACCAGGCTTGAGCCGTGAACAGGAGGAGGCAGGGGCACGATGAACAAAAGTCTGGATTTCTTCAGCATCATACTTCCTCCAACGATTTCAGAATTCCCCGGTAAGCCCGCTCAGCGCATTTTTCCGGGCTGTAATAGTTCACTATCTCCCGGGATTTCTCTCCCATTTCTTTCAAATCGACCAGATGAAAATAAGCCAGAGCCCTTTCAATAGATTCCTGTATTAACGGATTAAATACTGTCCCATTAACACCTTCTTTTACTAGTTCCGGGTGGCATCCGTTATAACAGGAACAAGCAACGGGCAATCCGCAGGCCATGGCTTCAGGAACAACAAGACTCCAATTATCCTCTAAAGTAGGTATCACAAATACGTCTGCCTGAGCATAATATTGATGAATCAAATCATAATCAACGGCACCGGCAAAAATGGCACCCTCTGCCGGGATGGTCGATAATTTGCCAGATTCCGGGCCATCTCCAACTATGGTTAAGCGGTCACCCGTATATTTTTGCACATGGAGTTGCCAGGCGCGCAGCAGATACTCAATCCCCTTTACCGCAACCAATCTGCCCACAAACAAATATCTGAGCCCCTGAGCAGGCTCAGAAGTCTTCAATAAACCCACTTTGGCAGCTAAAGCTTCACTATCTGCCGCCATAATCCCCTCCTGAATGGCTTTGCCTTTCAGCATCATTGTTGACTCCAGGTAATTGCGACACAGACTGCCGTTCACCAGATATCCTTTTACAAAGTGGTTGATAAACTTTCTATAAGCTAATCTCCACCAGGGGCAATGGCGCTCTGTATGAGCGGTGCGCTCATAGGCAATTAGCAAGGGAATCTTCAAGCCTGCCGCCCGGACCAATGCCCAGGGTGTCCATTGAAAAAAGCCCTCAGCAATCATAACATCGGCATCTATACTTTTCAGGATTTCCGACAGGCCTGCCGGAAATGGAATAGACACACCAGTGCAGGAAAAGCTCCCCTCAGAATCCCCTATTTCCCAGCACGCTTCATGTGTCAGACCATGGGCATTTTCTCCCAGAGCCTCCTCAATTTTGCTGATACACCGGGCAGGAACTCTTCCCTTCGAATATACCAGATGGAAATTCCCACTGCAAATTTCGTTGAGCGCCTTGTAGAAAGGCACTCGGTAGTCCAGAAAAGACGGATTGACCCAAAGCACTTTCATGATTTATCTATGTATTACGGATTGATAGTAATTTACTGTCGATTCTACAACGCGCGGCATATCGAACTTCCGGCTGACTTTATCTCTCGCAGCGCGCAGAATTTCCCTTCTTTCAGCGCTTGAAAGAGACAATGCCTTTTCTAGTATTTGCGACAGGATTTGAGCATCCCCTGGAGGGCAGAGAAAGCCATCCTTTTCATCACTTATTATCTCCCCCATTCCCCCGGATGAACTGGCAACAACTACGCAGCCTGCACTCATGGCCTCCAGACACACAATAGGCATATTATCCCATGTTGAGGGGAAGCAGGCAACCAGGTGGTTTGCATATATCGTTCTTAATTGCGCTCTTGGAACATTCCCCAGAAAGGTACACCAGCTATACCCTTTTTTCTCTGCATCCTGCTGAAGGTTCTGCCCGAACTGACCTTGCTTCCCTGCGATGGTAAGTGTTATGTTCCTGCCTCTTTTGCGGAGCAGATTACAGGCCTCCATCAGGTTGCCTACCCCTTTTTCCTGCGCAACCGTGCCCACAAACAAAACGGTATCAGCCATGCGATTCTGGTCGCTATCGGCGCCCCATTCCTTCCCCCTCACAGGATTGTAGATGGTTGTGATGTTGGCTTTATCTACATAAAAATAACGGGATACCCATTCAGCCAGACTTTGTGAACAGGATGTAATATCATTTGTTCTTTGCACCTCACGTTTCTCCATTACGGCACACAACCACTCATGTGCTTTACTCAGGCTGAACTTTCTTATCCCGAATGTGTTCCTGTCCAGTAACGCAGGCGTATGCAGGCGAATGACAATGGGGAGATTTAATCCATGCAAGGCGTACGATTCTGCACCGAACTCCGGGACTTCAACGATATCTGCATCCTTTATGCTCTTGAGCGCATTTCGCACTTTTCTCCTATATGAGAAAAAACGAGTTACACTCCGGAGCTTACGCCATGGGTAAGCTGCTTCAACTGCTGGAATGACAAAGTCTCCACCCGGCAGGCGTATGATTCTCAACTTGCCAATGCAGTCATCTGAACCAGCTTTTGTATCATCTGCGGCACAGATAACCGTGACCTTATGCCCCAATGCGACCAGAGCATTTGCCATATCCTGCACATAACTGGCTATTCCACCGCCCCGAAGTGTGGGAGGGTATTCTCTACTGATGTATACAATGTGCATATGATAGATGTTATTTTAATTTAAGGATTAAGGAAACCACACATGCTGGTAATAGGGATATAAGAAAAAGGGGAAGGAAAGCCTTCCAGGAGCCCCCCCGGGATATCCCTAGCTGGGAATAATGCCTGGCTTTTTTGTAATTGCCTACTTCCAAGGCTATAACCGCTTGAATTTTTATCCATCGATGAATATATGAACCAATAGCTGGCATATTCCTTCCGTGCAGGTGTTCCAATTCCTGCAGGCTTTGTAACACCGGATCCCCTTGCGACATACGCACCGAAGCCTTGCTTCCCACTCCGTCCGGCGGCGTGGAAATAAACTGAGCCAGTACGGACCTGGAATAGGCAATTTGTCCCGTACACGCCAATCTGGCCCATGTCAGCAAATCCTCCCCGGATTTGATGCCAGGCGGGAATCCGCCCATGGATTGAAGTCTCTTTTTTCGCACCATAACTGCCGAGGTCCACAGGGGTGGATTGGAGCAGCTGGCTACTTCAAAATAATTTGAGAGGATACCATCAGTCCCTTCAAAGGGCAATTTTCGAATAATGCTCGGGTGCACTGAACCATCGGCATGTACAAACTCGTAGCTGCAGGCAAAAACGGTGCATTCAGGGTATTTCTGCGCTAATTCATACTGCGTCTGCAGATACTCAGGTTGCCATCGGTCATCGGCATCAAGAAAGGCGATGAAGTCGCAGCGGGCTTCCTCCACTCCGCGGTTACGGGCGGCGGATACTCCCGCATTATTCTGGTGGAAAACGCGGATACGGTCATCCTTAACCGAATGGACAGCAGACACGCTGCCATCAGTAGAACCATCATTCACCACCACAATCTCAAAATTCTGAAAACTCTGTTGCAGGACAGAGCGCAGCGTTTCTGAAATCTGCTTTTCCTTGTTATACAATGGGATAACGATGCTAATCATGCCAGCAATCCTTTCTTTCCGGCTTTAAGGAGCCCCAGCGTCATCCCATAGAAACCAAAGGGATAACTCAGGGTGCACATGGAGTAATTCACGACATTGTCCGAATACATGGTTACCGCAACGCCGGCCATGGATGAGCCTGCCGTAATAGCGCAGATTTTTATCCATCTGATGTTAGAACGGCGGAAGATGACAAAGGCATGTGTTATCATCAATGTTACGGAACTATAGTACATCCAGAGGGCCACAAGGCCATTGTCGCATTTCATCTGCACAATATCGCTATGCAGCACTTTAAGTCCGCCGAAAAGGAAGTTGTTGTAGAAATGATGCTGCGCTGCACCCGTGCCGCTTCCCTGTATTTCCTTATCCTTGTAGAAGCGTTCCTCAAAGTATTCCCACATGGCAAAGCGGGCGTTACTTTCAATATTATCCTGATTCACCCTGCCATTCACGAAATCGGTCAGCGTCACCGTATCGTCCTTGAACATTTTCTGCTTCACTGCTGGTACATAGAACACGCAGGCAATGCCGAGCACGGCAATCAGTGCAATCACAGGCACTGCCTTGATTTTGTAGCGGAACAGGGAGAATACCATCAGCCCCGCTGCTGTTCCCATGATACTGGTGCGGAACACCCAGAGAATGCAGGGAAGGATGAACAGAATAGCATAAAGCAGGTTTTTCCGTTCTCTGCCAAGGTAAAAATACACAGCAAGAGAGAACATGCAGATGCTGATATAATTGATGGCCCGGGCGGTGCTATACCAGAATACACCAGGGAACAGCATATGCTCGACAAACGTAAAGGTAATCAGCCATGCTGCCAGCGCTACGGTACGGGCACCCAGAGCCGCCTTCAACATCACCTCTGGGCGTCGTACTACTGCCGAGGCCGCCAGACAAACCACCAGGGGGTACAGGTATTTCAGCATGACACGCACGCCGAATGCGGGCGCGGGCGAATAAAAACAACCCACGCCCAGCCAGAGCATGAAGATGATATAGCAGATGACCGGGAGAGGGAAAGCAGGTTTCCCCTTGGCATAGGAAAGGCACAGAAGGCAGAATATCTCCAGTGTCAGCAGGCGCAGCGCCATTAAATCCAGACCTGCAGGCGCCGAAAGAGCAAGCAGTCCCGTAGAAAAGAGCAGAGTCCAGAACATCTCGGGACCACTGAAGGTGAGGATTTCACTCTGGAGCAGGGGATGCTTCACCTTTCTGCTGCGGCGTTGGAGATACTGCAGCAAGAGCATCGTGATAATCAGGAAATAGAGATAATTCAGAGCAATCATTTTACTTTTTCGTAGAGGTCTGATATCAATTCTGTGTACCGGGGCATGGTGAACCAGCTGGCGCGTTGCAGCGCCCTTTCAGATTTGCGGGTATAGGTGGCTTCATCCTGCAGGATGTGTGTGGTTGATTCTGCCAGTGCGTGCACATTCTCCGTTTCGCACAGCAACCCACAATCTGCCGCCACCAGCTCAGGAAGCCCGCCTGCCTTGCTGGCCACCACTGGGCAGGCTCTGGCCATGGCTTCCAGTGCACTCAGCCCGAACCCCTCGCTTCGCGATGGCATCCAGAACAAATCGATGCGGTCGTAATAGGCGGGAAGCTTTTCCTGCGCCTGGCATCCAGCCCACTCCACCTTGCCGGCAAGCCCCATGGCCTCGGCCTGTGCCTTCATCTGAGACAACAGCGAACCATCGCCCACCACCAGCAGGTGCGCCAGGGGTATCTTTTTCAGCACCTTGGCAAAGGCTGGGATAACCAGATCCATTCCCTTGATGTGCTCCATGCGGCTCACCACACCGATAACGGGGGACTCGGGCAATATGGTGCGAAACTCTTTTGCCAGGGCCATGTGCTCCGGCAAGGAATTATGGATAGTCAGGTGGTCATGCTTCCTGATTTTCGTTTCCGGGGTGAATAATCGGGCTGTTCCGAAGAGCTCTCTCTCCGCTCTTGTGGTGATGCAGGTAAAGACATCTGCCACATGCCGCTGAATGAAATGCAGAAGGTGAAGGGAGTTATACATGCGGGCATCGGTATGAACCGTGGCGATGATGTGAGGTACACCCAGCAGCCTGAGTAAGGCACAAGGCTGCGCCCCGGGGGCCATATACTGCACATGGGCCACTTCCGGTCCGTGTTGCTTCACCAGACGGCGTAGCCCTCGATACAGGAATAGTAATCCCCGCCAGCCACCCACGCGTCTGGCTTCAGGCTGCATCAGCTCCACCTCTGCCCCTGCTGCGCGATAGCGGGCAACCATGGCATCGGTCCATTCAAAATAGCAGGCAAGCACCACACGATGTTTTCCTGCCACCAGAGCGCGGACAAGATTCAAGGTCTGAATCTCTGTGCCACCAGTCAGCAGACAGGGTATGCAGACCAGTATGTTCATAACGTGATATTCAATGCTTTAAGGTAGCTATTCACTGTCTGCTGCGCCACATTATCCCATGTAAATTCTGCTGCGCGCTTTCTCCCTTTTCTTCCCGTTTCAGCACAATCCACCTCGCCGCGTTCAAAGCGCTGCATGGTTTCTATCAATGAATGTTCGATGGGCTCATCCAGATAAATGGCAGCATCGCCGCCCACTTCAGGTAGCGAGCTGTTTCTACATGTCACCGCCGGGATACCGCACGCCATGGCTTCAAGCACAGGCAACCCGAATCCCTCATACGAGCTCGGGTTGAACGCCGCGACCGCGCCCTGATACAGCATAACCAAATCTGTTTCAGATACGCCGGATAAGAGATGAATCCTCGCAGCGAATCCGCTTTTGTGTATCTCCTCAACAAGGGCGGAAGGAGGATTTTCCCACACCATGACCAGGTCATGGCTCACGGGAGCAGAACGATTTAACTCAATATAGCTCCGCACGAGTATATCTGATCGCTTTCGTTCTGCGTTGCACGATACGCTCAGGAAATAGGGATTCCTTACCTTAAATCTGCCAGCCATGTTCATTCTCACCGCGTTGATATCATCTGCGGGGGTGAACACATTATGCGAAATCCCCCATGGAATGACATCAATCGATTCCGGACTCACTGACATAGTCTCCACGATGTCCTTCCTGGAATGCTCAGAGCAGGTTACTATTCTGCGGCAGCGGCGAACGAAGGGCGGCACCATTATTCGCATGGCTGCATGACTGAATGCCTTCTCCTCTATTTTCATGAATAAAGCATCATGAAGCGTTGCGATGCACTTCTCGGGGCTGCGGACATGCTCAAAATTGTGCGGGATGTGCATCAGATTATACCCCGTCATCCACTCCCGTATGGGGGTGCGTGCTATCATCATATTCCATTTCTCCCGATGCGGAAGATAGAGATGGAATCCCTTGAACCGGGTTTGAAGGTTTCTTGCCCCCACACCTTTCATATTCTGAGAAAACAGCGCTATATCTACTGGCAAATCTCCAATGGAATTCAACGCCTTCACCAGTTCCAGCGTGGTGCGTCCTATACCATTCGAACGGCCTGTCACGTAGTATGGGATAACGGAGTTGATATCAATCAGTACTTTTTTCTTCTGTTGTTTCATCGTTTTTCGGCTACGTGGTGATATGCCTGCAATACCTGTCTGGCGTGTTCCTCCAGTCTGATATATCCTTTGTAAGCGGGACTGCACGCCGGCAGATTCTGGTGTATTTTTTCCATAGCATCCTTCATTTCATTGACCGAGTCTGCCATAATCAACCAACCATTTCTGCCTTCCTTAATCTGCTGTTCCGCGCCCCCACAACGTGTAGACAACACCCATTTGCCAGCAGATAATGCTTCAGATATGTTGAGCCCAAAAGTTTCCAGACAAATGGATGGGTTGATAAGAATATGGTAGTGCTTCGTATGCTCTGCAACTTCAGTTTCGGGCTGTTTACCATGCCATATGATGCGCGTATCAGATGCTGACTCCCGTTGCAATTGCTCCATATACCGCATCTCTGATGCCGTTTCCGTACCGCCTATGACATGCAATTCTGCATTCGCACTGGGAATCTGCATAAATGCTTTTATCAGAACATGTAACCCCTTTACATAATTGATTCGCCCAACATAATAAAACTTAATCTTCCCGTCTGTCACTGCTGGATATTCTGGTGCATTAGCTGGAATATCCACTCCGTGGGGTATCACAGTTATCTTATCTCTTATCAGACCATTTCTCTGCATCGCATCAGCTATGGCCTGAGATGGGGCGATGATGATATCGCCGTTGGCGCAGAGTGAGTTCCACTCCTTCAGTTTGTTCTGTATCTGGCAGGCCGCCTGGGCCACAGGGGTTACAAGCGGCATGAACGGAAGCCGATTCATGAGTTTTCCTGCTTTGAGGTATAGCGAGTGAGGTAGCCATCTCATGAGCGGGTGCGCCAATTTCCCCCATCGGATGTTGTTCAACACACAGCCAAGACAGCACTTGATGCTGGCAGGGCATGAGCATATTCTGCCCTCATCATTTAATAAGGCCCCGGCCGGACACAGAATCCCCCCGTGATGCGCAGTCACTACACATGGGATGGCCATGGCCTTGCAGACTTCTGCTGCCTGGGCTTTCATGCCATGTGCGTGGACAACATCCGGCCGGACTCTTTGAATGACCTGTGCTAATTCATTCCTGAATCCGGCCTCCGGAATGCCATATACCCGCACGCCGTCCAGGAATGTTTGCTTTACCTCTTTGCGTGCGGATGGCGACACCACGCAAACCTCTACACCCTGAATCTGCTGTAAGGTGTGAACCAGGCGGCGCACATACACCTGTCCACCTCCATAGGTGGACGCGTATTCTCCGGATGCTATCTGTAAAACCTTCATACTTTTTTGCATTCGATGATGTTACGGTGATTGCCGTGCGTTCCTGTTAGATAGCTCCCTGCGATAGATAGCGGGAAGGGTGGTGACAATCCTCCAGCAGCGGCGGAATTGCTTGCGGGGCTCGGTGAGGAGGCGCCAGGCGAACTCGAGGTGCAGGCGGACGATGAGGGCGGGCGCGCGGCGGATGTGTCCGCTGTAGAAATTGAAGACGGCTCCGACGCCGAGCATGACGCCGCGGCGGAGGTGGGGGCGGAGTCTCTGCATGAACTGCTCCTGCTTGGGGGCACCAAGGGCTACCCAGATGATGTCCACCTCCTGCTGTTCCAGCGAGGCTGCGATGGCTGGGTAGTCGAAGTTCTCGACCGTGCAGAACGGAAGCTCGGTGAATGGCATGTCTGCCACGGCGGGATTCCATGCTGAAATGGCGGAGCGGAGGTCGGCATGGGTGGCCGTGTCTGTACCAAGGAATGCCATGCGATATGCTCCGGCGGTGATGATATCATGGAATATCTGAGCCCCGCAGTATTGCTTTCTATCAATACCATAAAGCTGCCTGAGGTAGAGGGGGACCCAGCCGCTGTCGCAGATGGAGAAGAGGGACTCGCCCACGGTGGCACGATAGGCTGCATCCCGGTGCACCATGGTGAGAATGTTGCCATCCGCCACGCAGATGTAGGCGGATTGATTTTTTGCCAAGGCCTTGCGGATACCTGCATGGACAGCTGCGGGGTCAAACTCGTAGCGGATCTGGAAGTATGTTTCCACGTGAAATCAGTTCTGTTCCGGGGTTTTACTGTTCTTGAGAGAAGCCATGTTGACGTGCGACAGCGCATCGGGGCGCTGTTCAATACCATCGCGACAGAGGACCTTGTAGAGGGTGTAGACACAGATTTTGAGGTCGAGAATAAAGGAGAGCCGTTTCTGATAGCGCAGGTCGTAGAAGACACGCTGACGGAAGGTGAGGTTGTTCCGCCCCTGAATCTGCGCCAGACCAGAGATACCAGGGCGGATGCGCATGCGGTGGCGGCGCACGCCGATGGGGAATGTTTCCATCTGCTCCGGCACCCAGGGGCGCGGGCCGATGAAGCTCATATGCCCCATAAGCACGTTGAGAAGCTCCGGTAGTTCATCCAGCGAGGTGCCGCGCAGGATTTTACCGATGAAGGTGATGCGTTCTTCCTCCGGCAGAAGTTCACCCGCAGCATCGCGTTCATTGGTCATGGTGCGGAATTTGAGCACGGCGAAGGGTTTGAGGTTTCTCCCGATGCGAATCTGGCGAAAGAAGGGATTTCCGCCCTGGCAGATGATGAGCATCAGCGTAATGAGCAGCAGCAGTGGCGAAATGCAGATGAGGCCTGCTAAGGCCGCGATGAAGTCACAGGGGCGTTTGTAGGCATGTGCCCAGGCCTGACCTGGGCGGCCGAGCCGGATATCGATATCATGCTGTACTGGTTCCTGGGTATAGGGTATCGTGTCGGGTACAGCTGTGGCGCTTTGCGTGGAATTCATAGGGTGAACAGGGGGGTATGTTGTTCTGGAGTATGGGGTTGGGTTGGGAGAACATGGGTAGGGCTGTCTTAAAAGGTGGTTCAGGGGTTGAGCCGGAGTGAGCTCAGCATACGTGCGCTATGCGAATCTGTGCCATAGGTGGTGTAGAGCTCGTTGGCCCGGAGCTCCTGTGCGATTTTCCGCACCCGGTTGCCGTAGTAGCCGGCGAAGGAGCCCAGGTTACCCTGTAGGGCGATTCCCCGGTTCACGAGGGCGCGGATATCCTGCGTGTCCAGGAGGCGCAGGTAGCGCTCCGGGTGTGCGAGCAGGGGGGTGTAGCCCGCGGAGATGATGCTGTCGAGCATGTCCTGCCAGCCGGGAGGCAACAAGTATTGCGGTAATTCAACCAGCAGGTACTTGCTTGCCGCAGATTTTTGATTGCCGGAAAGGGTTCCCTCCGGGATGGCGAGAAGGTCGCCGGAGGAGAGGTGGCGGGGAAAAACTTCGTCGAGCATGTATTCAGCGGCAAGATGCAGCTGGAAATTGACAATTGACGATTGACGATTGACGATTGATTGAAAATGTTCGAAGGCCTGGCGGAGGTATGCAGGGGTGTTTTGCGGGAGACTAGCCATGATATGCGGGGTGCAGATGGCCCCGCGCAGACCGAGCGCCTGCAGCCCGCGGATGATACTCAGACTTTCTTCCATGTCGGCTGCGCCATCGTCCACCCCGGGCAGGAGGTGGCAGTGCGCATCTATTCCGCCAGGCAGTAGCTGGCGGAGGCGCGGACGACGCTGGAAGAAGGTAAACATTGCTTAATGATTATCTGCTGATTTCTTTTTTCCCTTTGCAGAGTAGCCATAGCGGTAGTAGCCGTAGGCGTAGCCATAGCCGTAGTAATTGTAGCTGTGGGCGCGGAAGTCTACAGCGTTGAGCACGTAGGCCACGTTGGGCAGCTTTCCGGTATCGGCCAGTTTCTGCACCTGGGTGAGGTATTTGCGCACGACCAGACCGGCGCGGATGAGGTAGAGGGTGATATCCGCATGGTGGGCGATGATGTCCGTATCGGCCAGGATGCCGTGAGGCGGCGCGTCCACGATGACGGCATCGTACTGCCCGGCCAGTTCGCGCAGCAGGGTGCCGAAGCGCTCTGTGGTGAGCAGGGTGATGGGGTTGGGCACCGTGGTGCCGGCATAGAGCACATCTGCCACGCCTGCATGGGCCACGCAGGAATCCGGACTCACCTCTGTGAGGGGGTGGATGACCTCTGCCGCGGACTGCACGTGGTTGAGCAGCAGATTGGTGAGCCCTTTGCGGCCTTTGCCGCCGAGATCCCGTGTGAGGCTGGTCTTGCGCAGGTCTGCATCGATGAGCAGTACGCGTCGCCCGGCCTGGGCATAGGTGGCGGCGAGGTTGGCAGAGACGAGGGTCTTGCCTTCGTTCGGCATGGTGGAGGTGAGCAGGATGACGTGGCCGCCCATTTCCGGACGCGGCAGGAGATTATCCACGTTGTTGCGCAGGATATGCAGGCTTTCAGCCATGGTGGAATGGGCCTCTTTCACGAAAATCCGGTGGGCTCGTTTCTCTTTACGTGAGAGTACGGGCAACTCAGCAACAACTGGTTGGCGTGTGTAGGTTGCAATGTCGTACTTGGTGTTGACCTTGTTGTTGAGCATGCCGATGCCGAGTATGGCCAGCAGGCATACAGAGCCGCCACCCACGGTGCCGGCGGCGATGAATACCGTGGTGCGTGGGGCGATGGGGGCGTTGCTGCCGTAGGCGGTTTCAAGCACCTTGGCACCAGGCGAGGCGATAGCAAGTGCCAGTGCATTTTCCTGTTCCTTGGCCAGCAGCAGCATGTAAAGTTCTTCCTTTACCTTGTGCTCGCGGATGAGCGGGGCAAGGGCCTTTTCGGCATCCACGGTTCCGGCCATGCGGGCACGCAGGGCTTCCAGGGAGTTCTTCTGCTCTGCGAGTTGCAGGTCGAGGGTCTTGCGGTAGTTATCCAAGGTGCGGCGGGCTGCCTGCAGTGTGGCCTCCATCTGGTCACTCAGTGCAACCGCGATGGGGTTTCTGGCGCCGGCACTCTGGGAAATCCTGGTGTATTCGAGGTAGGCCTCGTTATAGGCCTCAATCCTGGAGGCGATGGCGGGGTCGTTCACGCCGGAATTGACGGTGAGCAGGTGGCCTTTCTGCTTGCATTCCTCGAAGTTATCGTGCAGGGCTGCGGCGAGCTTCTGCTGCAGTTCCAGAGCCTCAATCTGCTTCTGAACGGCCTGGGTGTTAGCGAAGTCTGCACCGAAGGCTGCTTCGGTGTCGCGCATCACGTTGGCGTTTTCCTTGGAGTCGCTTATCTGGCGGTCCACCTCGGTGAGTGCGCTGCCGATTTCATCGAGCCGGCTGCGGATGAAGGCATCTGTCTTGCGGGCAGATTCGCTCTTTTCCTCGCGGGAGTTCTCATTGTAGGCCACAATGAGTTCGTTGAGCACGTCCTCCGCCTTCTGTGGATTGGTGGCGGTGAGCGTCATTTCCAGCATGGAGGCGTCTTTCTGGTCCGGGCGTGTCACGCTGAGGGCGGAGAGCAGGTCACGAACGCTGACGAGTACGGGGCTGCGCTGCACGATGATGCTGCGGCCGATGCACTGAGGGCTCATGCCGGCGGTGGGGTGCACGGAGATGGTGGCAAAGGGCAGCTCCAGGGAGGAGGCATAGGTGCCTTCCAGCACCACGGGCAGGCCGGTGCTGCTGGCATAGGTGAGGTTGAATCGCTCTGCATCCAGCGGGGTGATGCTCAGCTCGCAACAGCGGTTGGCATCGATTGCTTCGAACTGCACCAGCAGCGGGGTGGCGGTGTAGAGTTCCACCTGCCGCAGGTTCTCCTGCTGCCAGTAGCTGGTGTTGAGGCTGAGTTTTTCCACCACTCGCTGCATGAGGGCGGTGGATTTGAGAATGTAGCTTTCATTGGCCAGGTTGGCAGCGCCCGGGTCGGCGCCCAGCTCGGTAAGAATGCGGTCTGCAGAGGCGGCTTGTTTGCCGGCGTCTTTCATCATCACGCTGGCGGTTTTTTTGTAGATATGGTTCTGCTGGCCGGCAAAGTAGTATGCTCCTGCGCCGCCAAGGACAGCGCAGAGAATGATGAGGAACCAGAAGCGGCGGAGCGCGGTGAAGACGGCCTCCAGGGAGAGGCTGCCCTGTTCTTCATCCTCGGGATGTGGCTGCAGAGCTGCTGCGGGGGTAGTCATAGCCGATGAAGGTATCCCGACCTGGCTTTTTCATACGCAGACCGGGATACAGGTCGGGTGTGTGGGGGGAATCAGATGGCGCAGAGGGCAACGATGGCGGCAACGAGGCCTACGCCGGACATGGCAAAGCCCAGGGTCTGCATCTCCTCGCTGCGGGTGTTGATTTTGCGGTCGGAGGGCGTCACGTAGATGACATCATTCTGCTGGAGGTAGTAGTAGGGGGAGTTGATGATGTCTTTGTCGCGCAGGTCGAGACGTGCAATCTCTCGCTGGCCGTTCTTTTCGCGGATGAGGGTGATGTCGCGGTTGCCGTCGATGGTGAGGTCGCCTGCCATGGAGACAGCCTCGAGAATGGTGACTCGCTGCCCCTGAACATTTTTCACACCGTTGCCGCTTACTTCGCCTAGCACAGTGAACTTGAAGTTGGTAATCTGCACGTTCACGGATGCATCGCTGATGTATTCGCCCTGGCGCAGTGCGTTGGCGATATCATCTCCCAGCTGGGTGCAGGTCTTGCCGGCGGCTTTTATTCTGCCGATGATGGGCAGCACGATGTCGCCCCTAGCGTTCACAAGGTAGCCTTGCTGGCGCTGGGCACTGTTGCCGCTGCTGCTCTGCTGGCCGATTTCTGCCTGGGCAAAGGGGGCCACGAGTTCCGGCTGCCTGCTGCTCACGGAGATGTAGAGCTGGTCATCGCACTGGATGGTGGCTTCGTAGTTCTGCTTGACTGGTTGGTTGGGGGTTGCTTCAATGCCTTGCAGATAAATGACCTCCCGCGGGCTGACGCAGGAGCTGAACAGGCCGGCTATGCTCAGGGTGAGACCGGTAAGAATGGAATTCCGGATGAACTTGTACATGGCTTCAGGTGTTGGGCTGCTGGGGAAAATTGGCATGGTGTCCGCCTTTCCCGTAGATGGGCGCAGTATATCGCCTGGCATGTGCGATGTACAGAATAATTTATCAAAACGAAACAAAAATTAGATTGGCTTACACCTGAATTATTGAATGTCCGGGCTTTAGGAGGCGAGAGAGTCCGTCGTTTACCTGGCAGGGCGTTTGCGGTGGAGCATGCGGGTGCGGTTGAGGGTGGTCTGCGGGTTGGCGTAGACGCCGCGGAGCTGGCGCTTGCGGGATTCTTTTTCGCGCGGGGAGAGGCGGAGGTCGGCATCGATGCTGGCGTAGGCTACTTCTGCAGCGGCCAGGACATCTGCCTGGGTTTCGGCCAGGCGGATGAGCAGGCGGTATTGCAGCTCAAGCAGCTGGCGCTTGTTGTGCGGCGTGGCGGCGGCGAGGGCCTGCTCCACGATGCGCAGGGCGGCGGCATCTGTGGGGGCTGCATCTGCTGCGTTTTGGCAGGCCTGCAGGGCTTGCTCTGCGGTGGCGGCGGCGCGCAGGCCGCTGAGGTCCTGCGGGTCATGGGCGGAAACTTCCTGCTGCAGGGGGATGTTCAGTTCATGCAGGTCGCGGGGGATAAGTTTCCAGGCGGCGAGGAGGGGGGCTTGTTTCTGCTCTGCGGGCAGCTGGGCGGCCTGGCGCAGCAGCTGGTCTGCCTGCAGGCCGGGTTCCAGCTCCTGCTGTACGGCCCTGGGGTTACCTATGTACCCGAAGAGCCCGCCGAGGGGGCGCCCCTGGGCATCGAGCACGAGGAGGGTGGGGAAGCCGTCTATCTGGTATTTGCTGCGCAGCATCTGGTTCTGCGCGAGCAGGGCGGTGTCGATTTCCGTGTGCTGGGGCAGGTCTATTTCCAGCAGAATGAAATGCTTTTCTGCCCATGCTGCAAAATCTGCAGAATCAAGTACTTCCAGCCGCAGTTTCTTGCAGTAGTAACACCAGTCCGACCCGGTGAATTCGGCCAGGATGGGTTTCCCGCTGCGGGCGGACTCCGCAAGCGCAGCTTCGTAGTTGGTGCCCCATTCGGCGGCGCTGGCAGAAAGGAACAGGCTGCAGAGCAGGGGAAGAAGAGAGCGGCATGGTTTCAGCATAGAAATCGGAAGGAATTTCACTTGCCCATCATTATATCCTACGGTGCTGAAATTGCAATGTCATTTGAGCAGGGCCCCGGAAAAAGCCCCGTAAAAAGATTAACATTTCCGTAAAAACAGGCTTGCGTTCCGGCTGTCTATTTGTTAGTATACGGCTGTTGACGCTCCCTGACTACCCTATTTACCGAGCCAACGTGGACAGCTGTATTGTCGTCTGGTGACTGGTATTGTGTTTGTCGGGGCAGGGGTCAATAAAAATCAACCCTAACCCTACTACAAATCCCTATGATACCTGAAATCGAAAAGCCGAGCCTGTTGTTTTCCCTTCGCCGTAATCTGCATGTGGCTACCCGCCGCCGTACGTGGAGCTTCAAGCGCAATGCGCATCTGGATGAGCTGCTGCCGGCTTCCTTCCGCCCGGTGCGTCGCCGTCGTTCCATGTGGCGCAATGCTGTGCCGGTTCTGCTGGCAGTGCTGATGTTCCGTGCCTGATTGATTTTCTGTAGATTCCAATAGTATTCTATCTGTATTGTGTGTGTTGGCCGCGCCCTTTTGTGAGGGCGCGGCTTTTATACAGCGTTGTCGGGAATCTATCTTGCTTTTCAGCTGGTTTTGGCTACAATGATGGCAGCATGGCAGAATTCCGAGAGATAGCAGATGTGCAGGAGGCGCTGCGTACCTATTTTGGTTTTGATGCACTTCGCCCTGGGCAGGACGAAGTGGTGCAGGCTATTCTTTCCGGCCGGGATGCCATGGGTATCATGCCCACGGGTGGCGGTAAATCGCTTTGCTACCAGCTCCCGGCGCTGTGCCGGCCCGGGCTCACGGTGGTGGTCTCGCCCCTGATTGCTCTGATGAAGGACCAGGTGGACGCACTGCAGGCCCGGGGCATTCCCGCCGCTGCAGTCAACTCCTCCCTCGGGGCTGAGGAATACCGCCAGGTGATGCAGGCCCTGCGCTACGGCGAGCTGAAGGTGCTGTATGTGGCGCCTGAACGCTTTGCGCAGGAGGGCTTTATGAATCTGCTGCGCGGCATGCAGATTGCGCTGCTGGCGGTGGACGAGGCGCACTGCCTGAGCCAGTGGGGGCATGATTTCCGCCCGGATTATCTGCGCCTGGGGCGCGTGCGCGAGGCGCTGGGCTATCCGCAGACCGTGGCGCTCACCGCCACGGCCACGGCCCATGTGCGCGAGGATATTCTGGGCACGCTGCAGCTGCGCGAGCCGGCGGTCATCATCAGCGGCTTTGCCCGCGATAATCTGGATTTTGCCATTACCCACTGCGAGGGGCGCAAGGCCAAGTTTGAGCGCATCCACAAACTGGTGGCGCGCTGGAAAACCGGCATTGTGTATTGCTCCACGCGCAAGAACGTGATGCTGGTGTTCGAGGAACTGGCCTCGCAGCATGTGAATGCGGTGGCTTACCACGCGGGTATGACGGATGAGGAGCGCGAGTTTTCGCAGGATGCCTTTGTTTCCGGCCGGGCAGATGTGGTGGTGGCTACCAATGCTTTTGGTATGGGTATCGACCGCTCGGATGTGCGCTTTGTGGCGCATTTTGAAATTCCCGGCAGCGTGGAGGCCTACTATCAGGAAGCCGGCCGCGCCGGGCGAGACGGCGAACCTGCTGCGTGCGAGCTGCTTTTCAACCATGCCGACCTGAAGACGCAGGAATTCTTCTTCGAGGGCAGCAATCCGCCTATTTCGCTGATTCGGGCCTTGTACAGTTTCCTGCGGTTCGAGTGCGATCCCACCACGCATGAACTGCACATCACTGTGGATTCCATGGCTGAGCGCATGGGCAAGGATGTGAACCCCATGGCCGTGGGCACGGCGCTCTCCTGCCTGATTCATGCCGGGGCCATACAGCGCTTCGATGTGCCCGGCCAGCTCACCAAGGGCACTCGCCTGCTGCACCCGGAGCTGAATTTCGAGTGCCTGGAGATTGACCGGGTTTCTCTGGAGGAAAAGGCCCGGCGCGACCACCTGAAGATTGAGTCCATGACCCGCTTTGCCTATTCCTCCGGCTGCCGCCAGCAGTGGATTCTGGATTACTTCGGCGAGGCCAATGCGGAACCCTGCGGGCATTGCGATATGTGCTCCAGCGCCGATGATGGCGAGCGCGAGGAAATCTCCGGGGATGAACTCTTAATTGTGCGCAAGGCTCTGGCCGGCGTGGCGCGAGCCTCTAAGCGCGGGCCGAATGGCGAATGGGTGGGCATCTACGGCCGCGGCAAGATAATGGACATGCTGCGCGGGGCCAGGAATGCCGCCATGCACCAGTATCTCACCTCGCTTTCCACCTACGGCATTCTCAAGCACTTGTCCGATGCGAAGATGAAGGCCCTTTTCCGCGCCATGCAGGATGCGGGGCTGCTGCAGCGCTCGGGCGATGAAATGCCGCTTATCACGCTCAGCGCCGCCGGCGAGGACGTGATGCAGAGCCGCAGTGTGCCGCGCATGTCTCGCCGCGGCTGGTGCGGGGCCACGGCCATGCTGAAGCCCCAGGTTGCCCGGCAGGACAGAACCCGCCACCTGCTTGAGAGTATGGGGCTGGGGCGCCTGGATAAGGAATTGTATGAACACCTGGCCGAGCTTCGCCGCGATTTGGCTGCGGAGTACAATATGCCGGCCTACCGTATCATGCATAATGAAACGCTGAAGGCCATGGCTACAGTGAAGCCCACCACCATGGAGGCCGCAGAGCGGCTCAAAGGGGTGGGCCCGTGGCTGCGCACACATGGACTGCGTGCCTTTGTGGAATTGATTCAGGATTACGAGGAGCGCTAGCACACGCCTTTGTATTCGTAGCCTGCCTGCTTGATGGTGGTGGCCAGCAGCGCTTCGTCCGGCGCCCCTTCGGAGGTGATGGTGACGCTGTTTGTCTTGTGGTCGGCCTTCACTTCGGTGATGCCGGGCAGGGCGCTGAGCGCCTGGGTCACATGGCGCTCACAGTGCGGGCACATCATGCCTTCTACAGAGATGGTGGTGGTATTCATGCGGATGGGGGTGGGGTGTGGAAGAGTGAGCTTGCGGAGACGCAGGGCATTGCCTACCACGCACAGGCTGCTCAGGCTCATGGCTGCGGCAGCTATGCCCGGGGTGAGCAGCAATCCCGCTGCCGGATACAGCAGGCCTGCGGCCAGCGGAATGGCCAGCATGTTGTAGATAAGGGCCCAGAAAAGATTCTGCCGGATGATGCGGATGACGGCGTGCCCCAGCTTCAGCGCTGCCACGGCGTCCATCAGCTCGCTGCGTACCAGTATGATGCCGGCGCTTTCGCGGGCTACATCCGCCCCGGCGCCAATGGCGATGCCGGTATCTGCGCGCATGAGAGCAGGGGCATCGTTGATGCCATCGCCCACCATGGCCACGCGGCATCCTTCTGCCTGCAGCCGGCGCACCATCTGTTCCTTATCCTGCGGGGTGACGCCTGCGTAGTATTCATCAATGCCCGCCTGTGTGGCAATGCTTCGCACGGTGGCTGCGTTGTCGCCGCTCATCATCAGAACGCGCAGGCCTTGCTGTTTCAGATGCTGCACGGCTTCTGCATTGCCGGGCTTGATGGTATCTGCCATGCGGAGCATGCCCAGGTATTTCCCGGCGTGTGCGAAATAGATGGGCGTCGAGCCCTCCTTCTGTGGGGCGGGGAATTCAATGCCGTGCTCGTGCATGAGCTCCGCATTGCCGGCCTGGGCGGGGCTGCCATGAAGCTGGGCGCACACGCCTCTGCCTGGAACATATTGCAACTGCTCAACGGGTTGTGGCGTGTAGGCTGCGGTATGCTGCTGAATGCAGCGGGCCAGGGGGTGGGAGTTGTTTTGCTCCAGCGTGGCGGCCAGCTGAAGCAGGGAACTCAGCGACACGCCCTCTGCAGGCAGGGCTTGTATCACCACGGGTTGGCCGGTGGTAATGGTGCCGGTCTTGTCGAGAATAACGGTGTCGATGCGGCTGGTGTTTTCCATGGTGCTGCCATCGCGGAACAGGATGCCATTCTCCGCTCCCTTACCGGCACCCACCATGATGGCAACCGGCGTGGCCAGCCCCAGAGCGCAGGGGCAGGAAATGACCAGCACAGCAATCGCGCAGCCCAGGGCAAACGGCAGCGTGGCACCGCAAAGCAGCCAGATAAGCAGGGTAAGCGCTGCCAGCCCCACCACGATGGGTACAAAGATGCTGGCAATCCGGTCGGCCAGACGGGCAATGGGGGCTTTGGATGCCGCTGCCTCGCCCACGAGGTGAATCACCTGGTTGAGGGCAGACTCTGCGCGGGTGCCCAGCGCCGTGGCACGCAGCGCGCCATGCCCGTTGATGGTGCCGGCATAGATGCGGGCTCCCGGCTGTTTAGGTACGGGAATGCTTTCACCGGTCAGGCTGGAATCATCAATGGCGGAGCAGCCCTCCGTCACCGTGGCATCCACTGGTACCTTCTCTCCCGGAGCAATGAGCAGCAAATCGCCCGCCTCAACTTCCTCTGCATGAATCTGCACCGTCTGACCATCCCTGAGCACGGAGGCCTGCTGCGGCAGCAGTGCTTTCAGCTTGCTGAGCGCATCGCCCGTGTGCCCGGTGGCGCGGCTTTCCAGCCATTTACCCAGGGTGATGAAGGTGAGAATCATGCCGGCGGATTCCACATAGGCCACGCCGTGGTGCAGCACCAGCAAATCCAGCAGGCTGTAGATGATGCCTGTGGCGGCGCCCAGGGAAATGAGCGTGTCCATATTCGGTGAACGGTTCAGCACTGCCTGGGTTCCCGATATGAAGAACTTCCTGTTCAGGACAACAATGGGGATGAGCAGCACAAACTGCAGGCAGGAGGAGACCTCACTGTGCCAGACGTGGTGCAGCACCATCAAGGGAATCAGGCAGAGGAGGGAGTAAAGCAGCCTTTTCCGTGTGCCGGAATCCTGGGGCTGCGTGCTTTCACCTACGCTGGCGCCGTAACCAGCATGCTCCACTGCGGCGATGATGCCGGATTCATCTAACCGCGTTTCATCAAATTCCACCTGCATGCTGCGGGTGAGCAGGTTCACCTGCACCCGGGCCACGCCTTGAAGGGCTCCGACGGCCTTTTCCACGCGGGCCGAGCATGCGGCGCAGCTCATGCCGCTAACACTGAATCGCTGCGTATTCATGCGTGCCAGCCTAAACAAACCGCCCCGGAAGGGCAAGTTGTTAATCCGTCATTTAGCTGGCCGGGGTAAGAGCCTCGTCCATGCTTTCAGAACGAGAGCAGCTGTAGGCATCTCGACCGGTATTATCCTTCTGGGTGGGGTCGGCCCCGTGCTTTATCAACAGGCTTGCCAGGGAACGGTTGTTGTCGATGACCGCATGCATAAGCGGAGATACGCCGTTCTCATCGCACATGTTGGGGTCTGCATTCTGTTCCAGCATGACCTGCACGCATTTCTGGTTATTGTTGAGCACGGCAGAAATAAGCGGGGTGATACCATAGCACATGCGGTTGAAATCGAAACCTCCCTGTCGCTGGGAAAGGACGCGCAGCAGCTCATGGTGCCCATTGCCTGCGGCATGCATGGCTGCCTTCAGGATGACGTCTTCTGCCTGAGCGGCCTCGGGCTGAGCCAGCAGGCCGCGCACAGCCACCTTCTTGCCCAGAATGGCAGCCAGCTCCAGCAGGGTGCGTCCTTCGCTGTCAACCAGCGTGTACGGGTTGGCGTACTCCTGCTGCCACCTGGCGTTCAGTTCATTGTAGGCAGCCAGCTCCTGACGATAATCCTTTTCCTGGCGTAATGTAACCCAGCTGCAGGAGCAGAAAATGAGGTAGACCATGCTCCATACCACCGACATGAGCGCCTTTCGCCTGGCAAACGCACGTGCCATACCCAGCAGGCCATTCACCAGGAAGCCGGTGATGCACAGCGTGAGCAGGGCAATTTCCACATTGGAGGATGTTTCAATCCCCATACTTACTTTCCATGAAAGCAAGGCGATGATAATCAGAAGCAGAATCGGGTTGGTGATATCTTTCATGCGAGTAAGCAGTTGTAAAATGTGGAGATAAGGGGTGTGGCCTGGCTCAGGATTTTGCCTCGGCCTCTGTTTCAGTGGTGGTCTCAGCCGGTGCTTCCGGCGTTACTTCCGGTTCCTGACTGTTCTCGGGGGTGGATTCTTCCTGTGCTGCAGGCTCCGGGGTGTCGGGAATAGCAGGGGCTTCGGTGGCTGCCACGGGAGCCGGTTCGGCCACGGGCGCGGGCTCGGGTTCAGTCTCGGGCTCGGGTTCGGCCACGGGCTTGGGTTCGGCCACGGGCTTGGGTTCGGCCACGGGCTCGGGGTCGGCCACAGGTGCCGGCTCTTCTGCCTTTTGTTCGGAAATTGTTTCCTCTACCTTCTTTTCCTCGGGCTGAGGCTCATCTGATGCGGGCGCCTTATCAGCCTCGGACGAGGAGCCGATGAAGGTCTCGAAGAGGGCCATAAGAAGAGCATAAATGAGGAAGAAGGAACCGGGAACCGCTGCAATAATCCAGGGGGAACTCTGAACCATGTGCAGAGCTTCGGGCATGGCAGGGTTGGCGCTCTCTGCCCACTGGTGTACAATGTAGGTGAAGAATTCGGTAAGACCATACCACAGACCGAAACTCACAACGGCTGTGATGAGAACGCGACCGCAGGCCGATGCGCACACCCAGCCTGCCAGGAAAACCAGCATGGCAATGGCGATCGGCACTTCATAGGAAGTAAGCGACTGGCAGATACGGTTGATGTCCTCATTGTGGTACAGGGCATTGGGCAGGGCAATGGAAGGCCCGCCAAGGGTATACAGACCTGTAATCAGCAGCCCCAGCACCGCGGCGCAGAAAAGTACGTTCCATGCAGCCTCCAGCACGCGGGTGAAGGAGAGAATGCCCAGCAGAAGAATGATGACGAGGGTGATAGTGACTGCATTGAAACCGCTGAGCAGCTCAATCAGCTGAGAGGGATTGATGGAAAGGCAGAACTGGCTGAGACTGACGGTGGGGGCAACCTGCAGATAGCAGGCCAGTGCAAGGAGCACAACGATGCTGAAAATGACGCGGAGGAGAGAGGTCAGTACCTTCATGATTGCTCCATTTTAGAAAATCAGTTCCGTTTCGTCAAGGGTAAAGCAAGTGCAGAGGTCGATAATTTCGCGTAGTATCAACAAAAAACCGCCGGAATAGTTCCGGCGGCTGGGGAAAATAGCTGTGCGGGCTTTTACTCGGGCAGGCATTCATCTGCCACCATTTGCTCCAGCGTCTGGCGGCGGCGGATGATGCTCCACTTGTCGCCGTCCACCAGCACTTCGGCGGCCAGCGGGCGGGAGTTGTAGGTGGAGGCCATGCTGAAACCATAGGCGCCGGCGCTCATTTCAGCCAGCACCTCGCCGGGCTTCACATCGGCAATGCGGCGGTTCTGGGCCTGGAAGTCGCCGGATTCGCAGATGGGACCCACGATATCGGCAACGATGTCATCGCCCTGGTGTTCCTTCACCGGCCAGATTTCGTGGTAGCCTTCATACAGGGCCGGGCGGATGATGTCGTTCATGCCGGCATCAATCATCTTGAAGGTCTTGGCCTCGCCCTTCTTCTCATAAATGCAGGTGGTGAGCATGGCGGCAGCATTACCGACCAGGCGGCGGCCGGGTTCAATGAGAATTTTGATGCCCAGCGGCTTGAGCAGGGGAATAAGGGATTCTGCATAGCTCTGGATGGTAATCTGCTCCGGGTGGGCCTCCCACCATTCGGGCTTGCCGGATTCCAGACAGCCATCATAGACAATGCCGATACCGCCGCCGATGGACCAGAACTCGATGTTGTAGAGCTCCATGAACTTCTTAACAATGGGCATCACTTTCACCACGGCATCCACAAAGGGCTGCTTCTCAGTCAGCTGGGAGCCGATGTGCATCTGGAGCCCCTTGATATGCAGGTTCGGCATCTCGGCGGCGATGGTGGCGTACACCTCCTCGATGCGGGTGATATCCACGCCGAATTTGTTCTCATTGGTGCCGGTGGTGATGTACTTGTGCGTGTGGGCATCCACATGCGGATTCACTCGCACGGCCACAGGGGCCTTCACGCCCATTTCGCCGGCGATGCGGTTGATTTCGCGCAGTTCGTTCTCGCTTTCGCAGTTGAAGCAGTAGATGTTCTGCTCCAGTGCGTAGCGGATTTCGGGTTCCGTCTTGGCTACGCCGGCGTAGGTGCACAGGGTGGGATCGCCCCCGGCATTGATGACGCGCCAGAGCTCGCCGCCGGAAACGATGTCGAAACCGGCACCCTGCTGGGCCATGAGGTTCAGGATAGCCTTGTTGGAGCAGGCTTTCACGGCGTAGGCCACGTGCGCATTCAGCGGGGCCATGGCGTTGCGGAAATCTGCCAGGTCATCGGCAATGGTCTTCTTGCTGTACACGAAAACAGGCGTGCCGACAGCAGCGGCGATATCCGCCATGTTGACGTCCTCGCAGTAGAGGGAACCGTTCTTATAAGCGAAGGAATGCATTATATGTTATGAGCGTGTTGTTTAAGTTTTTCAACGTGGGGCGGCGGTTCATCGGAGATGATGGTGGCAGCCCAGGAAAGGTCGCGGGAGTTTACAAGTGCCAGCTTGATGAGCACCATGATGGGCACTGCCAGCAGCATGCCGACGGGGCCCCATACCCAGCCCCAGAACAGCACGGCCAGCACCACCACTGTGGTGGCAATGCCGAATTGCTTGCCCAGGAAAATCGGTTCGATGCCGTTGCCGATGAGGAAGTTGATGCCGATATAGCAGAGCGTGATGACGGCTGCATCACCCCAGCCGCCCATGAGCAGGGCCATGATAATCGGCGGAATGGCGGCTACAATGGAACCGATGGTGGGGATGTAGTTAAGCAGGTAGGCCAGCACGCCCCACAGGAAGGCGAAGGGTACGTCCATGGCAACGCAGGCCCACCAGGCCAGGGCGCCGGTGGTGGCACTGGCAATGGTCTTGATAAGCAGATAGCGCTGGATGCCGCGCAGTGCAGAGGTGAAGTCCTCTTTGCCCTTGGTGCTGTTGGGCAGGCGGTGCAGGTTGCGCTTGAAGAGCTTGGCCTCACCCAGCATGAAGGTCATGAGCACCAGCACCAGGGTGCAGGTGGTGACGAAGGAAATAGCCTGACCGGAAATGGCCTGAACCATGCTGACGAGCTGCTGGGTATCGAAGGCATCCTGCGGAGAGCTGAAGATTGCGCGGGCCTGTTCCTCAAGCCCGAAGTTACCCAGCCAGTGCATGAGTTCATTGTATTTCTCCACCATGCGGGCTGTGAAATCGCCCTGCAGCGTGCTTTTCATATCAGCAGCCAGGAAGCGGATGATGCTTGCCGCGCCGAAAAGAATGCCGCCATCTGCTGCAACGGTGGCGGTTACGGCCAGCCAGTGCGGGAAGTGAAGATACTTGCTGAGCAGTTTGGTGATAGAATAACTGATGGTGGCAAGGAAACCTGCCATCATGATGGGAAGCAGCACGCCGCGGGCTGCCTGCAGGCCCATAATGAAGATGACCGCTGCTGCTGCCGTGAGCAGAAAACGGGCTCCTTCGCCAAGAAAAGTGGTGCGCTCGTTCTGAGTATCTGTCGGCTTTTCCATAGAATTCTCGCATATTTTACACAGCTCTAACGCCCAATTCAAGCGTTATCGGGGGATATGCCAGAAAAATCACATGTGTGTCCCAAAGATCTCACAATTGACTGCATTATCAGCACCGTTTTGGAACCTGCCCCCCTTTATCCGCTAAAAGATGGCGATTTGTCGGAATAATGGCTCGCGTCAGCGAGCGGAATTCAATAGAGCCCGTGAAACGGGCGGCCTATCAATAGCGAGGCGGTGGAGCGCACCGTGCGTCAGCATGGTGCGCGTCCTGTGAGGGCGTAGCAAGCGAGCGGCAGCGAGACGCGAAGCCCCAAACCCCTCGTAAAGAAAAAATAAGGAATAGGAACCCGTGGAACGGGTGACAGAGAGGGTTGCTACATAGTAGCTATTTGTTCGTCCTGACACGATTTTTAAGCCACGCGTTTCTGTCACCCGTTTCACGGGTTCTAATGGCTTTTTACACTAAAACGAGTGGTTTCGCGGCTGACGCCGCTGCACCACTCGCTATTGTTATGTCGCCCGTTTCACGGGCTCTAGGTTCCGCTCGCTGGCGCGAGCCTGCTGCCCGATAAACTCCAACTTGGCGAAGCAATCTTTGGGATATATGTGGAGAAATCCGGCTGGTTGGTGGGACTTTCTTTCGTGAATGATGAAAAATGGGCTGCAATGTCGCGTAGATTATGATAGAGTAGCAAGGTATGCGCATCGTAATTGTAGAGGATGACGTGGATATTGCAGAGCTGGTGGCCTTTAATATGGAACGCCAGGGCTGGAAGTGCACACTGGTGCACCATGGCAACGAGGGCTGGGAGGAAATTCAACGAAGCCGGCCTGACCTGGTTATTCTGGATGTGATGCTGCCGGGAATGGATGGGATGCAGATTTTCCGTGCCATGAAAGAGCATGAGATGACCCGCAATATTCCGGCGGTGTTCCTGACCGCCCGCGGTGAGCTGGATGACCGCCTGGAGGGCCTCAGCCTCGGCGCGGATGATTATGTGACCAAGCCCTTCAGCCCGAAGGAACTGGTGCTGCGTGTGCGCAATGTGCTGAGCCGGGCGAATGCCGGCGCGGCGCAGCTGGTGGTGCGCGGCGGTCCCCTGGTGCTGGATAAGAATACGCTTGCTGCCACGCTGGAGGGCGCATCGCTGGACCTTACTACGGCGGAGTTCAAGTTGCTGGCTTATCTGATGGAACGCCCGGGGCGGGTGCAGGACCGCTACGAGTTGCAGCGCGTTCTTTTCGGCTATGCCGATACGACCCAGAGCCGTGCGCTGGATACGCATGTGAAGCGCCTCCGCCAGAAGCTCGGGGATTACGCCGCCTGCATTAGCACCGAGCGCGGTGTGGGCTATTACTTCAATTCTGAACCAATAGAACGAACATGAGAATACTCCTGGGGGCCATGTTGATGGCGGCAACATTGTGTGCCGGGGCTGCAGATTACAGCAAGCTGAAGGATGCTTTCTGCGATGCGCAGAATAAGGTGATATACGACGGCGCCGGGCGCTTTGCGGTGCAGTCGCCTGCAGAGACGGAGCTGGAGCTCACTCTGGATATGGCGGCGCTGGAGAGTTATCTGGGTTCCAATGATTACAGGCAGGGGCCTCTGGCTACCTGGGAGCTCAGCATGCCCAATGGCCGCAGGCTTGTCTATGGCCTGGCCGATACGGCTGGGCATCTTACCTGTTATTGGGACGGCAGGCCCTGGACGAAGAATGGGGTAGTGAGCTATGAAAAATTGAAATCCCTGGCGGTGGAAGGCAAGGTGACGCTGCGCGTGAATCTGGTGCCTTCCCGCGGGCTGCAGCTCTTCTGCGGCGCGGAGCTTCTGCTGGATGCGAAAGATTTGAAGACTCAGCTGCCTTTCAATACCACGCATGCCTACGCGGTGAACACCAACTATGTGACTGCCGTTGGCATCAAGGCGCCTTCCTCGCTTCAGACGGATGGTTACAAGGCACCGGAGGATTATACCCAGGTGTTCACCCGCACGAAGGAGAAATCCCTGGGCCGCGTGATGTTCTGCGGCGATTCCATCACCCACGGGGTGAATGACCAGACCTGGCGCTGGCAGCTCTTCAAGATTCTGGTGGATAATGATATTGAGGCTCAGATTGTGGGTCCCCGCAGCGGCTATACTCCGGGATACACCAGGCTTGCCACCAGCGATGCCGGTGATTCCTACGCCGGTGTGGCGTTCCCGAATGTGCACCTGGCGCAGTCCTCCGGCCGCACACACAATATCATTTCCGGTTCTAATTCCGGCATGACCGGCGTGAACTATGGTGGCCATTCCACCAAGTCTGCGGCGGCATCCTTCAACTGCGATACCTGGTGCTGCCTGATGGGTACGAACGACCTGCTTTCCGACCGCGGTTATTCTCCGGAGGACTTTGCCACCAAGATGCAGAACCTGCTGGGCGGTAAGGTCAGTTTGAACGGTAAGAAATTCCGCTGGACTCCCGGCTCAGACTGGGGGAACATGGGGCGCATCGCGGCAGATATCCTCAAGGAAGAGTCCGATGTGTTGTATGTGATGTCTGTTCCTTGCTGGGGGCACCATTCTAATAACAATGAACCGGACCGCCACGAAGCCGTGAGGAATTACAACTGGTTGCTGCGGGAGTGGGTGGAAAAGTATGCCAAGGCTCATGGCAGGAAGCTGGTTTTTGTGGATGTGAACCGAGGTATGGTGGACTATGACCACGAGGTTCCCTTCAGCTGGCCGGATTCCATGTCGAACCGCCCGGGGCGCGATGGTCTGCACCCGAATGAGCAGGGCTCGCTTATCATTGCCGGAAATCTTGCCCGCGCCATGGGGCTGCCGGGGCGAACTGCCGGACTGAGCCGGGCTAAGTCGAAGAATTGGTTCAGGGTGGGTGAGAATAAGGTGCAAGGTTCTGTGTCTCATGAGCCGTTGTTCAATCGGGATAAGGGGTACAGCGTGGAACTAAAGTTTGTTTGCAAGAGGAATTCCCGGCAAAAACGCAGCGATGGTGAAGCGGTGGTGTTCAAGGTGAGCGATGCTCAGGGGAGCGGTACGGTAAGTATTACGTCCAATACCATCAGCTGGGGAGACCGTCCGCTATACTGCGCTCCTTCCATGTCGGAGCCTCCGGCGCTGCGTCTGGTCTGGCATCCGGGGGATGCTGCGCAGAACAAACCGCAGGGCTATTACCTGTGGCTGGGTGATATGCTGATTGGGCAGGGGTTGCCCGCAGGCGCACCTGGGGTGCAAGGGGTGAAGGTAGACCGGGGACAGAATCGCCATTTTGCAACTATCTCGCTCCGCTGCACCGATGGTAGCTATGCACCGGCGATGCGTGAAAAGCCTTGATTCCTCGGGGTTGCCCCGCTATAATGCGCGCATGAACGCTTCCTTTGCTCTTATTTCCCTGGGCTGTGCCAAGAACCAGGTGGATTCCGAACACATGGTGGGCTGCATGGCTGAGGCCGGGTTCCGTCAGGTGGAACCGGTTGAGGCTGATGTGCTTATCATCAACACCTGCGGTTTTATCGACCCCGCCAAGGAGGAAGCAATCAACACCATTTTCGATGCCGTGCGTGCCCGCGAGGCCGGGGAGGCTCCTGCTGAACAGAAAATCATCGTAGCAGGTTGTCTTTCCCAGCGTTATGCCAAGGAACTCTCCAAGGAAATGCCGGAGGTGGCCTGCTTCATGGGTGTAGATGAAATCACCCGCGTGGCAGAAATTGCCACGGCCTGCCTGAACGGCACCGCAGAAAAGACCTACACCACCAAGGTGTCCACCTATCTGCCGGACTGGGGCGTGCCGCGCAAGCTCATTTCGCCGCCTCATTATGCTTACGTGAAGATTGCAGAGGGCTGCAACCACGCCTGCGCCTACTGCGTGATTCCGCGTATCCGCGGTGGTCACCGCAGCCGTCCGCAGGCCAATATCCTCAAGGAGGTGCGCCACTGGGTGGAGCAGGGGGCCAGGGAGATTAACCTCATTGCCCAGGACACCACCTACTACGGCATGGACAAGTGGGAGAAGCGCGGCAGCAAGACTGCCGGGGTGGACTCCAGCCGCGGTGAATCGCTGGCCAGCCTGCTGCGCGAGATTAACGATATCCCCGGCGATTTCTGGGTGCGCGTGCTCTATACCCACCCCGCCCACTGGAGCCAGGAACTCATCGATACCTTTGCTCAGTGCGACAAGGTGGTGAAATATGTGGATATTCCCCTGCAGCACATTGCGGATGGTATTCTGGACAGCATGCGCCGCAAGACGGACGGCGACTATATCCGCAACCTCATCCGCAATATCCGTGCGGCGGTTCCCGGCATCGGCCTGCGCACCACTTTCATCTCCGGCCTGCCCGGTGAGACGGAGGAGGACCACGCCGAGCTCCGCGATTTCATCAAGGAATTCCGCTTTGAACGCGCTGGTGTGTTCCCCTATTCCAAGGAAGAGGGCTCCCTGGCTGCCAAGATGAAGAATCAGGTGCACCATGCCACCAAGAAGCGCCGCAGCAATGAGCTTTCCATGCTGCTGGCCGGCATTGCTGATGAAATCGGCCAGGAGAGCATCGGCACCCGCATGCGTGTGCTGGTGGATGCTCCCGGCATTGCCCGCGGCCCCTGGGATGCCCCGGATGTGGACGGCTCCATTCATGTGGACCCGACCCTGCCGGTGGGTGAGTTTGCTGAGGTGGAAATCGTGGATTCCATTGCCTACGAGCTCTTTGCCGATGGCGCGGAAGACCCGGACTTCGATGAGGCCTGATTCCCGCAATAAGTCTGCTTTTGTATGATTCACCCCTGCCGAATCCGGCGGGGGTGACATTTACCCTGCCTGCAACATAGGAAAAATGCCAAAATGGCGAAAATTCTCTAAATTTCGAGTTGCAAGTTTGTGAGGGCTGTGGTATTTTAAGGGCACCATGATTACAGGTACTACTCATAAGAAGGCTGCTGAGTGGGTGGAACAGATCCGCCAGCTCTGCAAACCCGATTCCGTCTACTGGTGCGACGGTTCCGAGGAAGAGAACACCAAGCTTTGCGACATGCTCGTGGAGAAGGGCACCTACATCCGCCTGAATCCCGAGAAGCGCCCCGGCTGCTTCCTGGCTCGTTCTACTCCTTCTGACGTTGCTCGCGTAGAGGAACGCACATTCATCTGCTCCGAGAAGGAAGAGGACGCCGGTCCTACCAACAACTGGAAGTCCCCGGCTGAGATGCGTGCCATCCTCAACCCCTATCTCGATGGTTCCATGAAGGGCCGTACCATGTACGTGATTCCTTTCTGCATGGGCCCGCTTGATTCTCCCCTTGCCAAAATCGGCATCGAAATCACCGACTCCGCTTACGTGGTCACCAACATGCGCATCATGACCATCATGGGCGAGAAGGTGCTGAAGCGTCTTGAGGACGAAGTGAACGGCGGTGGCAACCCCAAGCGTGACGGCTACGGCGACTTCGTGCCCTGCCTCCACACCGTGGGTGCTCCCCTTGAGCCCGGTCAGGAAGACGTGACCTGGCCCTGCAACAACGAAGAGAAGTACATCTGCCACTTCCCCGAGACCGGCGAAATCATCTCCTACGGTTCCGGTTACGGTGGTAACGCTCTGCTCGGCAAGAAGTGCCTTGCTCTTCGTATCGCCACTGGTATCGCCCAGAAGAACGGCTGGATGGCTGAGCACATGCTCATCCTCGGCATCACCGACCCCCAGGGCCGCAAGTCCTATGTGACCGGCGCATTCCCCTCCGCCTGCGGTAAGACCAACCTGGCCATGGTTGTGCCCCCGCCCGCACTCGCTGCCAAGGGCTGGAAGACCAGCATCATCGGCGACGACATCGCCTGGATCTGGCCCCACGAGGACGGCACCTTCCACGCCATCAACCCTGAGAACGGTTACTTCGGTGTGGCTCCCGGTACCTCCTACAAGTCCAACCCCATCGCCATGGACACCATCAAGGAGAACATCATCTTCACCAACGTGGGTCTGACCGACGACGGTGACGTATGGTGGGAAGGTATGGACGGCGAGGCTCCCGCTCACGCCATCGACTGGCAGGGTAACGACTGGACGCCCGATTGCGGCCGCAAGTGCGCTCACCCCAACAGCCGTTTCACCGCTCCCGCTTCTCAGTGCCCCACGCTCGACCCCGAGTACTACAACCCCGAGGGTGTGTCCATCAGCGCATTCCTCTTCGGTGGCCGCCGCGCTACCACCATGCCGCTCGTATTCCAGTCCAAGGATTGGAACCACGGCGTGTACGTGGGTGCTACCATGGGCTCCGAGATGACCGCCGCTGCCTTCGGCCAGATTGGTCAGGTGCGTCGCGACCCGATGGCCATGAAGCCCTTCATCGGCTACAACGTTGGTGACTACTGGCAGCACTGGCTGGACATGGGCACCAAGACCTGCGCTTGCAAGCTGCCCAAGATTTTCAACGTGAACTGGTTCCGCAAGGATGCCGAGGGCAACTTCGTATGGCCGGGCTTCGGCGACAACATGCGCGTGCTCGACTGGGTACTCCGCCGCTGCCGCGGCGAGGTGGACGGTGTAGAGACCGCTCTTGGTATCTCCCCCGCCTACTCCGAGCTCGACACCGAGGGCCTCGAGGGCTACGACGAAGCCGCTTTCAACACTAACATGGCTCTTTCCGCTTCCGAGTGGAAGGCTGAGCTCGAGTCTCAGACCGAGCTGTTCGCCATGGTGGGTGACAAGCTGCCCGCCGAGCTTGAAGCTCAGCGCCAGGCTATGCTTGCTAAGTTCTAAAGCAAGCTGTTGCTGAAATAGCTCATTATTTTCCGCCGCTTCTCTTCCCGGGAAGCGGCGGAAATCTATTTTAGCACCGGTGGTATCATTGTCGCGCTCCAGAGCCTTTATCCTGTTAAATTGGAGTTTGTCGGGCAACTGTTTTTGTCGGAGCAAGGGACTTTAGTCCCTCATCGCTTGAGTTTTCGGGACTGAAGTCCCGTGCTCCGACAGATATGCCCCCCGCCAAATGCCGATTTCTCGATGATTCATTTATTAGGCCATCGCATTATTTATTGCGTAAATCAGCAAATCTGAAATCATAAAGCGGTGTATATTCATCATGTTCTGCATGAATTTCTACGCAAGGATAATACGGTTGTAATTCTTGTAATCTGACTGTTTTCGTAAGAAAACTCATAATGTAATATATATCAGGCTGTTATAAGCAATTGTAATTAAGTGTGTTACCCCCCCCGTTTTGTAAGGGCTGAAAACACAACGGGTTACAGGTATCTTTAGAATAAATGTAAATATAATATGAAGAAAGGCTTGTAATATATGATTGTTATGGTAGAATAAGTGACACGATGCACATTCTGCTGGAATGAAGAAGCAACCTCACAAGCGCCCCGGATTACACCAGCTGCCTGCCGCAATTGATTGCGGGTCTGGTTACAGCTGGCTGCCGTTTTTTCTGATGGCGCTTGGCGCGGTCGGGGCAACTGCGTCGGCACAGGAACGGGTGCTGAGCAATTATTACTGGATTCGCTCTCAAGAGGAGCCTGTTCACGCAACTCGCGTTATCAAGGTTCTCGGTGAGAAGGGGGAGAAGTATAATGAGGGGTTCTCAGAAGCTTTTCCGATTCAGAATCATGCGTCTATTCAACAGGGCCGCCTGGCTCGTCTGCGCGCGTTGCGCCAGGATGCTATGGAGCTGGCGAGAAGATTCACGGAAGCGGGCAAGACCCCCGAAGTTGCGTATGAAGATGCCTGGACTCAGGTGTATACCCGGAACCTGCTGAGCGCGAATGGCGGCGAAGGCGATAACTGCCTGGATTCCTTGCTGCGCCAGCTGGCTGAGGGTGAATCAGACCTGGAGTTGTCAGATTCAGATGCCCAATGGCTGCTGGAAGCTTTGATAGAAGACGATTCCCGGCTGGATAGTGAGGAGGGTCGCCTGTTACTCAGTAAACTTTCAGAGCGGCTGCGAGTAAACGGTTCTGATCTGTCGCTGGAAAAATACTCCGCGCAGGATGAATTGATGCATACCTTTGCCGATGCCCTCGTATCTGGTAAGGACAGCATGGATGCCTACCGAGATGCCTTATTCAAGGTGAATCGAGGCTTTATCATGAATCATCCGCTGGTGGGGTATCGCGCACCATGGGGGCTGGGGCTGAGCCGCAGCAAAGCAGTTTACCAGCAAGCGAAGAATCCCACCCCTTCGCAAACGATTTCTTCTGCCAATACTCAGGCGCAAACCGTGCCTTTCGAGAATCTCCATGTCGGTGGGGACGAGAAGCAGACATCTGAAAATATTTCAGCCGGGCTGAATCCCGATGCCGGTAAGATAGAGAATTTCCTGGCCACATCGCCGCTTCTTCCCGAAGAGGATGAGCAGGACGAGTCGAAGAAGGAATTGGATGAAAGAGAGGAAACGGAAGAAACAGAGAAGGGAGCAACAGCTGCAGCTCCGGCACCCCCTCTCATGATGATGCGCAGTGCCCGTTTTTCTCTGCGGTCTGCAGCTTCTCCTGTGGCGGATTCCGGCTCGGAGCTGCCATCACTCACATGGGCCGGCAGCACCGGGAATGATACATGGTTGGTTAATGGAGACTCCGCCGCCACACCCTGGCAGGGGGGCGCCGTCTATACAGATGGCAGCCATGTGACCTTCAGTAGCACTAGTGCAGTCAAGGATGTGAAGCTGGATGGCACAGTGAGACCCGGCAGCATAACCGTATCGGGCACTACCCCCGGCACCAGTAATCTCAAGACTCTGGGATATAACTACGCCTTTACCGGCCATGGTTCTATTGCGGACTACATCGGTGGCGCAACTTCCATCAGTGTTAATGGGTCTGCCACCCTGGTGCTCAATACAGCCAATACCTTCAGAGGCGGCATTACGCTGGCTGAGGGAACATCCCTGTATCTGGGCTGTGATGATGCTGCCGGCACGGGCTCCATCACCATGGGGGACGGCTCTAAACTGATTGTCAATTACAACTCAACCGACGCGGAGTATCGCTCTCCTTCGGTGGCAAATACTTTGAATCTTTCTGGGACAACTGCGGTTTCATTCGGCACCGCATCGTATGGTGACGGCAATAAGCTGCCTTGCGAGTGGCGCACGGTGAACCTGACCGGTGGTGTCTCAGGCTCCGGCAATCTGGAACTTCGCGGGTATACCTACCTCAGCAAGTCTGAAGATGGTAGTGTTATTTTTAACTATGTATCAGATTTTGCCGTCAACAGACAGAATGCCGGGGAGGATGGCTTCTTTACCGGGACTGTCAAGCTCAAAAATGAGTTTAACTCTTTTGATTTAGCGGCGGGAACGAATCATGAGCTGAACACTTCGATAAAAGATCTGTCAAGAAAAGTACTTGCGGGTGCTGTTCAATTGACTCTTGTGGATGATGTTTTTTCTCAGGCTACCCTGAATCTGACCCGAGATGTCAGTGAGAATCGTATAGTGGGACATAGTTCGGGAGCTTCTGATGCGAAACCAAACAAGGCGGTTACATCGGATAATATTGTGCTGCTGAGCAACAGCTCACAAATCAAACTAAAAGCACTGGAAGCAGATTTCCTGAACAGAGGGTGGAAGTATGATGAAAAAAGTAATGGAAAACCGCTTACTCTTTCTTATGGCGAAGGCGCCAAAAAAGACTATTCACAGGCTGAGGAACGTTGGAATGTCCGCATTGTGACCGACGGTTACACCAATCTGGTGTTAGAGGATTCGTCTAATACGGAGCACGTGTTCTCTGGCTCCATGGGATTTGCCCATTCGTATGTGAATGCCACGCAGGCGTATATCGGGGCGATAGACCCGGCAGATGTGGGTGGAGGTTCAAAGGGGGTGGAAAATCTGAGTCTGGAGAAGCGCGGCGCAGCCTCGCAATATATCCATTCGGCCAAGTTATATAATCTTTCCATAGCTGAGGGAACCCTTGGGTTCAATAATCTTTCTGTAAGCGGCAGGCTGTTAATCAATGCTGGCTCAGAGCTTCGATTGGGAGTAACCGATGTAGGAACCGGCACTAATGCCTGGGAGTCTCTCTCCGGCGTGACTAATACGAGCCTGACGGTGGGTTCCGGACAGCTTGAGGTCAGAACTTCATCTGCCAGCAAACAGGCTAAAGTGGATGGCGATCTCGTCCTGGGTGCATCTGCTGACGGCTCAATGCTTACGTTTGATATACATGGTATAATGCCTTCTACAGAGAAGAGCTCTTCTACGACCATCCTGGATGTAGCGGGTACGCTTTCTCTCTGGGAGAAAACGGCTGTCACCATCAATTTCAGTGATATCAACCTCTCCGAACATTACAATGAAGATTTCACATACTACCTTGCATCTGCTGGTTCTATCAATATCCAGAACACAGGCACACAAGATGCTTCTTTCAATAATCAGATTATTTCACTCGGGGCTGGCTACTATGGAAAGTTGTCAGTGGTGGAGAGAAAGGGGAATGATTCGAAATGGTATCTGGCTCTGAATGTGGTCGGTGATCCGCGTCGCACCTGGTCCGGCATGGTTTCTGAGAGGAACGGCAGCTACATTTCCAATGATGAACAAGGCCTTGTCTGGACTACCGCCTCGAGTAGCAAAAACGAAGATTATCAATGGAAAGAGAATGATTCGTATGTTGATGGCTTGCTGACTCTCTTCGGTAATCTTTATCAACCTGTGGAGTGGGTGGATAGTGATACGCTGACGAGTTCTAAGACTGTCCATGTGCGTGGCGATAAGCTGCACACAGGAAATCCGATTGCCGAGAACGAGAGCGGTTTCTCTATTGATGGTCAGAGTGCTGCAGTGGAGGGATTCCAGAAGGTTAAGATTGTTGGTACGGTGCGCCCTGCAGCTATCTTTATCGGTTCGGACTATACATTGCACTCGGTGACAGATGGGGTTGTCAGCACGGTCGGGAAGAATGAACATGATGATACGAACTATTACTTCTATACAAACCCAGACGGAGACGGTTCCATTGCAGAAGCCGATGACGATGTGTTGCATGAGTCATTCTCAGGCAGTAGCACAAGTCTGCGAAAGATGGGGTATGGTACCGCAGTCATCGCCACAAATAATAGTTTTGAAGGCGGTACGGTGCTTGAGGGTGGTCGCATTGTGATGCAGCATTACAATGCGCTGGGAACTGGTGAAATCACCATATATAACACCACCCTTGCCGATGCCGAAAAACAGAATATTCCCATTCTGCAGGGTGATTTCAGCGATGACAGGGATGCATACGGGCTTGCTGGGCTGAGCTCCTATGTCGGGGAAGGAATGGATACAAGCACCATTCATAATACAGTGAATGTGTTGTTGCAAACCGGAGCCCAGGGCGGGGTAGATACGGAACGAGTCGATGCGAGAATAGCCAATGCTCATGACAAGAAGCTGGTATTGCGCGAGTTGAAAGGCGATTACGGCTCTGTTGTGTCTCTTTATGGCCATAGTAGCACTTCCGGTCAATATACTTACGCTGTGTTCAAAGTGCTGAACCCCAGCGAATTCTATGGCACTATCGTGATGGATGGCAATATCCTGGGGGCCGAAGCAGATGACACCGGCGGCAAGGTGCAGATGGAAATCATGACCACGGAGAAATCGGCAGAGGGTGCAGACTGGTTGAACACTGTAATCGATTTATCCATCCGCAACGGCACAGAGCGCACGGTGCTGGCGCTGGATGCCATGGGCGGCGACGATAAGCCAGCAACTCAGGATGCCCAGGTGGACGCATTGACCGGCGGCGGAAGCGATGGCCAACGTATCAATTCCTCCGTGGTCAACATGAGCCATGATAAAGCGGTGACTCTGGTGCTTGAGGGCTTGCGTGGTGGTGAATACGCAGGCGTGCTCGGGTTCGGCGAATTTCAGAAAACGTTGAATTATGCTGAAGACTCCGGGTATGCAGCTGGTTCGGCTGAGCACGTGGGGATTGGCGATGTTGCCCACCACTATGGACGCATCGGCTCCGCGGGTGAGCTGAATGTGCTCAAGAAAGGCAACTCCCTGCAATCTGTGAACAGCGCTGTGCTGAACACCCTGGAGGTGCAGAACGGCTATTTCCATGTAGATGAGGCTCTTGTAGCAAGTAATCTGAAATCAATGGATGGTACCCATATTCTCGTGGGCGAGGTGGGTACGGACCGTTCACATGCTCTGGTAGTGGGTAGGAATGGTATTCTGGCTCTCGATAGTAAAGTCTCCATAGGTAGCAAGGATGCAGTCGATGCCTTTGCTAACCTGGGCGCCGGTGTTCCGATGAGTCTGATGGAAGATGTTAGTGGAAGTTCTACGTCTATGAAAGTAGTAGACCCGTCTTCCTTTGTGTTGTTTACAGATGGCGCCACTATCACTGCTCATGGAGACTGGTACACGGATACAAATTGCAAGTATCAGTCTTCCATTACTGTAGCCGGTACTACATACACTTCTGCCAAGGTACCCGTATCCATCGATATTGACGCCGGAGCCTCGGTGACCATCAACACCCACAACTACACACCGGATGCCACCATCAATACCAGTAACGATGTGTTCGGGCGTTATAACAGCAGCCATGTTATCCAACTGCTGGGCGAGATGGAAGGGCATGATGTGCACCTGACGTTCAACAACGAACTTATCAGCGCGGCGGCACAGAAAGATGGCTCCGCGGGCAGCACTGGCTCCATGATGGGTTATGCCGCCATCCGTGACCTTCACCAGTTTTCTGGGGACAGCTCTGTCACCGTGAAGGCGAGGACCACGCTGCAGGTGAACGGAACATCTGCTTCCTCTGCCGCCAGTGCAGACGAACCGGCGCCGCTCTACGAGGAACAGCTGGTGGTGAATGTGCAGGGAAATCAGTCTGCCATTCAGTTTACGGATGCAGTATTTACGAATGACCAGGAATATCAGGTCGATAAGGTTACGCTGGAAAATGGCGGACATGTGTTGATTGGCGGTGCGCTGAAGAACACCACCAGCGCAGACGAAGAGGCCCTGGATATGAGCGGAGTGGAAACTGCAGTGACGCACCGCGGCGCTGAAACGGCCAGCATCACGAACCTGAATATGGAAGATTCCGGCACTCAGGTGAAGCTGGGGGGCTCAGCGTATAATGATTCAGTTGTAATCAATGCCAGCATCTCCACCAAGGGGCCGACGACTGACCTGAACCTGGAGATTCATCATGCAGAGCTGCATAGCAGCCTGGTGCAGCTGCATGAGCATTGCTCTCTGAATCTTGAGAAGACCGTTCTGGTGGATAAGGATTCTGCGGTGCAGGGTGCAGCCGTTCAGAATGCAGCGATATCAGCCGCAGAACTGCAAGGCCCCTTGTTCCCCACAGAAGCGGGAAATAAGGTCTCTACTTCTGCCGCAACCGTCGTGCAGCTTACGCTCACCAATACCGGGCAGACCTTTACCGATGACGAGACGAAGAACAAGGTGCTGGTGTTGCAAATGCACCAGTTCCAGGGCGTGAATGTCACGGGCTCCGGTCTCACTCTTCAGCTCACGGAGCAGTCGGCGCATTTCCTGGATTGGGGGTACAATGCCGGTGCTCAGTATGTGGCCATTCAGGTGGGCGGTGGCTCCGGCTGGTTCCTCTTCGAGGAGCAGGACAGCGGATTCGCCAGTGGTATTGACACCAATTACAAGCTGATGGGGGCAGATGGCGTGCAGATAACCGGCACCTGGGTGACCGCCACCACCGTCGGCTCCAATGTTTCCTCCCATTTGCTCTATTTCAACGTGCCCGAGCCGACCACGACAACCCTCAGCCTGCTGGCCCTGACCGCGCTGGTAGCCCGCCGCCTCAGGAAATAACCGATCGCGGGCGCAGAGAATGATTTCAGGAGCATTGGGGCTGTCTCAATGCTCCAGTTTGTCAGCCCTGCGGGCATCAGTTTGTACACACAAGCCTCACAGTGTGTAACGATAAATTGGAGTTTGTCGGGCGGATGTTCTGGTCGGAGTGGGGGACTTTAGTCCCTCATCGCTTGAGTTTTCGGGACTGAAGTCCCGTGCTCCGAAAGATTTGAGCCCCCGCCAAATCGCTATTTGTCGGATAAAGAGGAGGGGGGCCTGGCTCCAAAACGGTGTTGATAATGCAGTCATTTGCGAAATCCTTGGGACACACGTGCTTTTGCCATTCAAGACGGTTTTTATGCTTTATTTTGCGTTTGTGTTATGGTAGATTCGGGCAATCTGCTATGAAATTTCATTTACCTCTTCTTTTACGCAAAGCTCTGCTTCTCTCCCTGTGTGTGTGCACGGCAACGACGGTGCAGGCCGGTATCATGCATGAGGATGTTGCTCTTCAGACTTATACCGATTTCGGACAGAACCGGGGGCGCTATGCTGTAGGTGAGCGTGTGAACGCATTGCTGCAATTTATACGCGAGGAGGAGGGCGGCATCACCATCACGTATACAGACGGTACTGCCCCATACGTTATTTCCAATGAGCAGGGGATGATTTGCTTTAACGGCACTGGTGATGGCGGTTACTATGCCGCTGTGGCACCCAATGCCATGGCAACGGTGCTGCACAATGGTTCTATTGATGCCTCGTATGGTGAGCGATTTGTAGGGAGCGAGCATGCCATCAATTACGCTGGCATCGATATCAATGGCACCTGGACGTACCGATTGGCACCTATCCAGACCAATGGCGACAAGTACGACTACATGCTGCAGCGTCAGAGTAAGATTGTGACGGATGCTGTTTATAATCCGCTCTCAACGAAGCTGGACATCACCGGGTACAATGGGGAATACCTGTATCACTCCGGTGGCGGCAACATGAAGGTGTATACGGAGGGAGTAGGCACTACCACTTTGTGTGGTGGGTATCAATATATCATCGGTGGTATCAACACCATCACCAGTATCTGGTCGAACGATGGTCCTAACATGAGTGTGTCCAGTGACCCTGGATACGGTAAAGGTATAGGAGCAAGTGAGGCCAACCCCTTGCCGAACTGTATCCAGCCCGGTGACTCCGGCAGCCCGATTTTCGTTTATAACAGCGAAACGCAGCAGTATGAGTATCTGGCCTCCCAGCAGTCCTATGGCGGTACCAGCTGGGCGCAGGCTCGCGTTAACATGGAGTGGACGCATGAGGTGTTGGAATCCTTCAACTCCCGTGTTTCCATGAAGGAGAATGTGGCAGTGGTGTATCTCAATGCTGTCAACACAGCGGGTGAAACCAAGACCGAGGGTTCCCTTTCCACAACCTTGTATTCCGGTAAGGCTACGGATTCTGCGGGTAATACCCTGGCAACCTATGTTGGTGTGCGAAACGGTCTGAATACCTGGGCAGACCTTTCCGGGTTGAAGGATGTGTATAATTGGTACGCCTACAATGCGAACTCGAATCTGTTAATCGGTGATAAGGATTTGTTCTTTACGAACAATCTGGTATTCACCTCGACCACGGCAGAGAACCACATCGTGCTCAATGATACGGTGGATCTGGGTATCGGCTATGCTGAGTTCAACGGCGGGAAATTCACCATCAGCTCTGCATCCGGCGAGAGCAACCTGTTCAATCATGGCGGTTATGTGATTAATGAGGGAGCAGAGGTTCACCTTAAACTCACCAATCCGTCCAACTACATGCGCGAGTGGCGAAAGAGTGGTGAGGGTGATTTGTACATCGATGGTAAGGGTGATACGAATGCCCTGTTGAATGTGGGCGGCAGCGGTACCACTTATCTGCAGCAGAGCGGGGGCCATGCCGCTTACAATGTGCTGGCTAATGCCGGGGCTCGCGTGGTGATTCAGGATCTTAACCAGATTAAGCGTGACTTCACTTTTGGTTCCGGTGGTGGTGAGCTGGATATGAACGGCCTGAGCATGGACTGGTACACCTCGACAGATGCTGATGGACGTTTCACCATCAATGCTCTTACCGAGGAAGCCGTTATCGCTAACCGCAAGGGGCAATCCACCCTTACATATAAGGAGAGCGGCAATCAGACCTACCTTGGCTCCTTCCTTGACACGAAGGATAGCTCGCTGCGAATTGATTATCAGGGCGGCGGCAAACTGACGCTCAACAGTATTCACACGAACCTGAGCAATAACGCCGCCAGTGGCCTGACGGTGAGCAATGGTACGGTGGAGCTGGCTGGCACCAATACCGTGCATGGTATGGGTTCTGCCACTGGTACCAATGGCAATCGTGTGGTGGTAAGCAATGACTGGCACTATGCAGATGCCACCATGGATGTGCTTGTGAAGAACGCCGCCACCTTCGAGCTGGGCACTCATGCTCGCCTGATTGGTGATGTGGTGGTGCAGTCCGGCGGCACGTTCATTATGCGCGAGGGTGTGACGCGCGCTCAGGAGTATGTGGAAGGTGGTCCTGCTCTTGAGGATACCTCGAAATATGCTGCTTACTATGGCCATAAGGGGAATGTGGAGCTGAGCGGCGGTACCTTTGCTGTGCAGTTCAGTGATGCCACTGATGCCGATATCTCTTATGCCGGAAAGGTGAGCGGCACCGGCTCCCTGCTTGTCAATGCAGGCCTGGGTGGTGGCACTCTTACCCTCAGCGGCGCGATTGATTCCGGAATTACCAGAACCCTGACGAGCGGTATTCTTTTCCTGACGGGGGATGCCGCTGCGAGTCCCACCGGTCATAAATGGCTGGTGCAGAGCGCTGGCCAGATGTCCATCGACCATATCGACATGATTGATACCGCCTCGACCGGTACCCTTGTTATCAATCGCGATAGCATGGAGCATGTCGATATGAGCAGTCACAGTGGTATGATACTGGGCGCTCAGTACGGTACGGAGGTACAGTATGGCGAAGCCGGCACATCTGAGACCCTCCGCACGCTGACTCTGGGTGGCGGTGGCACCATGCTGGTGAATTTCGTTCTTTCTGGTAATGATACCCTCACCGTGGATGGCCGGGGCAACAGCGTGGGTGTCATCAAAATGCAGCAGATTGCTGATGACTACCGCGGCACCATGAATGTGCAGAGCGAGCGCGTCGGCGGACGCATGGTGCTGGATATCGGTGATTATGCCCTCCGCTCCTCCGTCAATGTGAAAACCGGCGGCGTGCTTCGCACTTCTGATAGCAGCATCTCTGGTTCCGCCAGCGTCATCGAGCTGTACGGCTCCATGGAGTACGATTCCTTCACCGTGCGTGATGGTGCAACCCTGAATCTGCGTACAGGAGGCCGCCTGGACAGTGAAAACGCTGTTACCATCGCCGAGAACGGCACCATGCGTTTTGATTCCGCCACCTTGCAGGACAAGGTTGAGCTGAAGAACGGCGGTAGCCTGTCCGGCAGCAGCTCTGCTATTTCGGCTACCGGCAAAGTGCTGGTTACGGAAGGCTCCGGTAAGATTTCTGCCAGTGGAACCACCATGGCGGTGAATGGTGTGCTTGGCGCCGCAGAGGGTGCCACCCTCCGCCTGGAAAACGGCACGTTCAATATCTACAATGGCGACATCAATACCGACGGTGGTACCCTGGAGCTGGCTTGCAGCGCGGTGAATCTTGGCCTCAAGGTCAGCAATGCCACTCAGAGCATCGGCGGCACACTCAATGTGGTATCGAATCTGACTATCAATGCCAGACAGACGAGCTCGGACTATTCAAATATCACGCACAATATCAATCATCTGAATATTGATAATAAGGAGCTGAAGATAGTTGATTCGAGCAATGAAGGCAACCGCGTTTACAATATTTCATCCCTGACCGGCCAGGGCTCCATTTTGTGGGTGGCAGATACTGGTAATGCCGGTGCTTCCCGCATGGTTCTGAGCGGTGATAATTCTTTCAGCGGCACGCTGATTCTTGACCATGAGGATAATAATGCCGGCTCCGCTCAGCATGTGAGCCTGGCTCATGATAATGCCGCTAAGAATCTCGTCATCAACATGTGGGGTGATTCGGACAGCCGTCCGGGGCTGGCTGTCAGCACGGAGAATGCCCGTGTGGCCGCTATCGGCGGTACGACCAATTCCTTCGTCTACGCCGGTGAGGTGAAGGCCTTCGGCAATGGCAATAACCCGACCTCGACCGTGCTCAACACGCTGACTCTGGATACCAAGGGGCGTGACCATACCTACAACGGTACGCTGCTAGGTGATGCAACCAATGGCCTGAACATTGTGAAGACCGGCTCTGGCTCACAGATCTTCACGAATGCTGCCAATGTGGTGCATAATGTCACGGCCTTGGAGGGCCATTTGAACTTCAGCTCCACGACGACCGTGCACGGAGACATCTTCATTGCACAGGGGGCGCAGCTGACCTTGAAGGAAGATTCCTCCGGCCTCCGGCTGGGTACCGGGCAGACCCTTAATATCATAGGCGGTGTAAGCGGGCAATCTGCCACCCTGAACAGCAAACTCTATGCGGAGGGCGGCACCATCAATTTCGGGGCATATGACAGTACCGCATACTCCCTGCATCTGGCTGGTGGGTTTGACACCTCCGGAACCCCGGCTTTCAATATAAGCTTCTCCAATATCGAGTCTATTGAACGAGGAACCAGATATCTGCTGGCAGACGGCAACTGGTCAGGTATGGCTGGTTCTGTCTATATCAACCTGGGCGGGTATCTGAATGCTGATTTTAACTACAGCAGCCAGGGCCTGAGCGTTATCTTCTCCGAAAAATCCGGGTATACCTACTGGAATGGCAGTGCGGAAGGTCTGAACAGCCAATCTCATGTCATCTTCGGTAGCAACGATATTAATTCTGCCACTCTGGCAGAGAGTTACACGGTAGGTGGGCTCTACTTTGCCAATGAGGATACCTTCACCGTTTCTACGGAGAATGATGCTACGCTGAGCACCGGGTATATGGAAATCAGCGAGGGTGGCACGCTGGTATTGGATGCCGCACTCAAGGCTGACAGCCTGCGCCTGATTCACAGCAATACTTTGACCGGTAGCGGTGAATTGCATGCCAGGGAGGTAGAGATCCTGAAGGGTGAGCAGATCTCTGTCGATGGTCTGAATATGATTATCGATAACAGGATTGCAGGCGAAGGCTGGCTGCGCGTCGAGAACGGCTCCTCCCTGCAGGTGGGGAATAATGCCGGCGGCAATGTTCATCTGCTGGATGGTTCCTCGTTCGTGGCTTCTGGTGGCTCTGTATCGACCAATCTCAAGCTCGGTGAGAATGAGGTTGACAGTCGCGTATCGCTTGTCATCGGTAATGGCTCCGGTGTAGCGTTGAACGGCGCTGTGACCGTGCTGGGTAATACGACTCTTTCCGTTCAGGGAACGGGTGAGCTGCAGTATCATTCCTCGTTCAATAATCTGGCCGCTCTGGAGCTGAGGGACGGCTCTCATCTTACTCGGGATACGGAACTGGGCATTCACCTGATTCTTGATGGTGGTTCTGCTACGTTCAGCGGCGATGATAACCGCATTCTGGTTGAAAATGTCACCGTGAAGAATGGCGGTACCTTGACATTCACCGGAACCGGGGCAGATATCATCGATTTTGAGGCCGTAGGCAAGACTCTTGCTGTGTCCGGGGGTACGATTGATTTCGGCACTACTCGCCAGACGATTGGTGAGTGGACAATTCAGCTTAGCGATGGTGCTCTGCTGACTGGCCAGGGCAATGCAACGTATGGTGCCATGGATTTCCATATCGATGACTCCACCATTTATGCCGTAAGCGGTGAGAGCACCATTTCTGCGGTCACGCGCCTACGCGATGGTAACAACCTGAACTACGACGTGAGCGCCGGGGCGACTCTCGTTGTCGATGGCCGTATCCACTCTGACGGCGTTGCCGGTGCTGGCTCCATCACCAAGGTGGGCGATGGTAAACTGGTGCTTGCCGGTGCAAACACCTACCAGAACACCACTACGGTCAACAGGGGTATTCTGAGTACGGCTACCAAGGGCGCGTTGAGCAAGTCCAACGTCGTTGTCAATTCCGGCGGTACCCTGCTTATTGAGGGTGACGATAACCAGGCTCTGGATACGAATGTCACGGTGAAATCCGGTGGCAAGCTTGCCTTTGATGGTACCGGTTTCAACATGCTGGACTACGATCAGACAGGCAAGATCCTCCTGGTTGAGGGTGGTACTATCGATTTCGGCACCACCTGCCAGACGATGGGCAGCTGGACGCTAAAGCTGAGCAATGGTGCCAAGGTTACCGGCAGGGGGGATGAAAGCTATGGTGCCATGGACTTCAACATCAACAATTCCACCATTTATGCCACAAGCGGTAACAGCACCATTTCTGCGGTCACACGCCTGCGCGACGGTAATAACCTGAACTATGACGTCAGCGAGGGCGCAACCCTCACTGTCAACGGCATGATTCACGCCGATGGCGTGGAAGGCAGCGGTACAATCACTAAGGTGGGCGCAGGTAAACTGGTGCTCAACGGCTCTAATACCTACGAGAATACCACCACGGTCAATGCCGGTATTCTGAGCACTTCTGCCAAGGGAGGCTTGAGTAAATCTGAGGTAATAGTGAACTCCGGCGCCACTCTGCTTATTGAGGGTAACAACAATAAGGCACTGGGGGCGAATGTTACGATTAATGCCGGAGGCCTGCTTAGTTTTGCCGGCACGGGCTCTGATATGATGGATTATGGTGTAAGCGACAAGATGCTTACGGCCATCGGTTCTATCATTGATTTCGGTTCTACCCGCCAGACGATGGGCGCCTGGTCCATTACGCTGAGCAACGGTGCTTCGGTCATCGGCCAGGGCAATGCAACTTATGGCGCTCTGGATTATAATACCAGCGGTTCTACCATCTACGCCATAAGCGGAAACAACACGGTCTCTGCGGTGACTCGTCTGCGCAATGGCAGCAGCCTGAATTACAACGTGAGCGATGGCGCAACTCTGACTATTGACGGCCTGATTCATGCAGATGGCGCCGCCGACAAGGGCTCTATCACCAAGGAAGGCGACGGTACCTTGGTGCTTGCCGCTGCCAATACCTATGCGAACACCACCACGATTAACGGCGGTATACTGAGCACGTCCGTCAAGGGCGCGCTGGGTGGTTCCAGGGTGGTTATCAATGACGGTGGTACGCTGCTTATTGGGGGTAGCGATAATCAGCTGCTGCAGAATGATATCACCATCAATACCGGAGGCACGCTCCGTTTTGCTGGTTCCGGCATCAACATGCTGGATTACACCCAGAGCGGAAAGACGCTCGCCGTGACGGGCGGTATGCTTGACCTGGGCTCCACTTGCCAGTTGATGGGCGGCTGGTCGCTCAATCTGAGCGAAGGCGCCAGCGTCATCGGGCAGGGGAATGCATCTCAGATTGCACTGGAATTTGATGCGGCCGAGTCCACCATCTATGCAACAAGTGGTGATAATACGCTCTCTGTGGGGACTCGCCTGGGTGAAGGTAACAACCTGAAGTTCGACATCAGCGAGGGCGCAAGCATCACCGTCAATAAAGCCATTCGTGCCGCGGGTAATAATGCCCTTACGATGAGTGGCGCCGGTAGTCTGGTGCTTACTACTGCCAACAATTTCTCGAATATCACCACGATTAACGGCGGTACCCTGAGCACCAGTGTTGTTGGTGCGCTGGGCAGCGCTGGTGTGCTCATCAACTCCGGTGGTACGCTGCTGGTTGGCGGTGATAACAATAAGCTGCTGGGCGAGGATATCACCATCAATGCCGGCGGCACGCTCCGTTTTGCCGGTACGGGGGCAGATATCATTAACTACGATAAGAGCGGTAAGAGCCTTACGGTAGCCGGTGGTACGGTTGATTTCGGCTCCACCCGTCAGACGATGGGTAATTGGCTGCTTACGCTGAGTAACGGTGCCACGATTACCGGTCTGGGGAATGAAACCTATGGTGCACTGGATTTCAACCTCAATAACTCGACCATTTATGCCACCAGTGGAGAAAATACCGTTTCCGCGGTCACGCGTCTGCGAAACGGCCATAACCTGAACTACGACATCAGCGCGGGGGCGACCCTTACCGTTGATGGGGCGGTTCGGGCAGATGGTGGTGGTTCTCTCACCAAGGTGGGTGACGGCACGCTGGTGCTTTCTGCCGCTAATACCTACACGAATACCACTACGATTAACGGCGGTACCTTGAGCGTCACTGCAAAGGGCGCTTTGGGTAGCTCCAGGGCGGTTGTTAATTCCGGCGGTATTCTGCTCGTGGAGGGTAGCGATAACCAGGTGCTGGAATCGAATGTCACCATCAATGCCGGTGGTACGCTGCGCTTTGACGGCTCCGGTTATGATATGCTGGATTACACCCAGCCTGGTAAGACGCTCACCGTAGCTGGTGGCACGATTGATTTCGGCTCCACCCAGCAGACAATGGGCGATTGGATGCTGAAGCTCAGCAATGGTGCTTCTCTTACCGGGCGTGGCAATGCCACATATGGCGCGATGGATTTTGACATTGATGATTCCACCATCTATGCTTTGAGCGGGGAGAGCACCATCTCTGCGGTGACACGCCTGCGTGATGGCCATAACCTGAACTACGAGGTCAACAGCGGGGCAACACTCACCGTCAGCGGAGCCATCCGCGCCGATGGTAATGGATCCCTCACCAAGGAGGGCGATGGTACGTTGGAGCTTTCTGCTGCAAATACCTACACGAATACCACCACGATTAACGGCGGTACTCTGAGTTCTTCTGTCGTAGGTGCGCTTGGCACTTCAACTGTGGTTATAAACGACGGTGGTACTCTGCTTGTCGGTGGTGATAACAATAAGCTGCTGGGAGAGAATGTTACCATCAATACCGGCGGTACTCTCCGATTTGCCGGGACAGGGACAGATATCCTCAATTATGATAAGACCGGCAAGACACTTACTGTAGCCGGTGGTACCATTGATTTCGGTTCCACCCGCCAGACAATGGGCGGCTGGAACATCGAGCTTAGTGATGGTGCCACCCTTACCGGCCAGGGGAATGCCACCTATGGTGCGATTGACTTCAATAACAACAACTCCACTATCTATGCCACGAGTGGTGATAGCACCATTTCTGCCGTGACTCGTTTGCGTAACGGTAACAACCTGAACTACGATGTGAGCGAGGGTGCCACCCTCACCGTCAGCGGGCTTATTCACGCCGCCGGTTCCGGCAATAAGGGTTCCATTACCAAGTGTGGCGATGGTCAGATGATTATCAGCGGTGCGCTGAATCTCAACTATCTGTCGACCCGTGACGGTGAGGTTGTGCTTACCGGCACGCAGCACACGGTCAACCACGTGGACGGTGCCATGACCGAGGGGCGAACGGCAGAAGGCACGCTGCGCCTGGCTCAGAATGCCCGCTTGCAGATTACCGGCAACATCTGGGGTAGAAGCAATACCGGCATCTTCCTGGATTCCGGTGCAGAATTGGACATTTCCGGTAAGCATCTTACCATCAGCAACCGCTCGGAAGAGGTCACCTCATCGCTGGCGGCAACGACCGTGAACGGTCCCGGTGAGTACTCCCTTAACCGGGCGGACTATGAAATCAGCAATGCCCATGTGACCTACACCGGTGGTAATGCTACCATTAATAACAAGCTCACCAATTCTTCCATCGAGAATGCCGGAACCGGCATCCTGAAGGTGGATAACGCTGAGAACACGCTTTCCGGAGTGCATGCCACGGGTGGCAGCATGAAGTTGTTCTCTGCTGCCGAGCTTGATTTGAAGGAACTGGAAATCGCCACGAGCATGTCCGTCTCCGCCTATATGCTGCAGAGCGAGAATACTGCGCAGGTGGCTCAGCTCAACGTGAGCGGTATTGCCAGCTTCGGCACAGGCGTCACGCTGAATGCAGACCTTGTGATGGAGAACGGCGCCACGCTGCAGATGGCCGATACAGTACAGATGGGTGGTGACTGGTTCATCAACGGAACCCTCACCCTGCAGGGCGGCATGCTGGAGCAGATTCTTACCGCAGATGCAGGTGAGAAGTACGCGCTCTTCACCGGCGTGGATAACCTGTACCTGAACGGCACGAAGTTCGACCATGTCTCCCTCGGCAACACGATGAGCGCCTCCGTGTTCTTCTCCGGGCTGGAGAATAACCCGGATCGCTACTACTGGCTGACCTACAATAGCGTTTCTTCCGGTGAAGGTGTGCTGAGCATCCAGATAACCGATACCTTCAGCGTTCCTGAGCCGACGACAAGCACCCTCGGCCTGCTTGCCCTGGCTGCGCTTGTCGCCCGCCGCCGCAGGAAATAAACCGTTCGCGGGCGCGGAGAATGATTTCAGGAGCATTGGGGCTGTCTCAATGCTCCTGTTTGTCAGCCCTGCGGGCAGTATGCTAAACCTCAGTTTGTACACACATGCCCCGCAGTGTGTTGCGATAAATTGGGGGGTGGCGGGCTGGAACAGCTCGTCGTTGCTGCGGTGTAAACGCAGCAATTTAGACCACTTTCAAGTGGATTTAGATGCCTCGTAAGAGGCAATTTCCTCTGCCAAAGGCAGATTTCGATGCAGCTCATTAAGAGCTGCAATGCAGGTGAAATAAGTTCCTGCGGGCCATAGGCCCGCACTATCTCTAAACAACTTACATTGCAGGGCAGAATGCCCTGCAGTGAAATTGCGGGCAGAGGCCCGCAATGAAAT
>JAFYWX010000076.1 GCA_017546445.1 Akkermansia sp.
ACAATGGAGTTGGTTGTAGGACTTCACGCCCAGGGCATCGTAGTAATACTGGCCGTAGTCGATGGAAAGGTAGCGCATCATCTCCTCTTCCTGCTCCCGGGGAATCATGTAGACGAGACAGGGAACGCGCAGCTGCTTGCAAGCAACGGCGTAGTCGGAATTGAGTAGCACGCGCCCCTCTTCGTCACACACCACGGAACCCCAGCCGCCATAACGCATGATAAGTCCACTCATACCGTTAATGATAAGAGCATTGGCGTTGCGCTTGAACTGAATGCGCTCATGTTCCAAATAGCAATACGTCTCGGGTTCGAGTTCGCAATCGTCCAGATTCAGCGTGACTGGAGTCTTGTTGGTTTCGATGCTGTTGTGGAAAAGGTTGAAGCGGATTTCATCGGTACGGGTAATGCCCTGCAAGCGAATGGCCGGGCAATGCGTCAGCCCGATAGCTTTCATAGCGCGGGTGCGCTGGTGTCCGGCAGTCAGGATGCCGTTCTCTCCGTTGATGATAACCGGCTTAATCACACCGAACTTCCGCAGGCTCTCCTGCAGAAGCACGAACTTCTCCTCGTCCAGATGGCGAGGGTTGTAATCCGCAGGTTTCAACTGTGATAGCGGATAGTTCGGTATGAATTCAGCTTTCATGGGTGTCGTTACGGAAGTTGGAATCGCCGAACTCCATAAGTTCGAGGGCAAGCCCATTGTAGTTACCGTGGACGGAGCTGTACTCCTTGAGCAGTCGCTCGAATCGCTCGGCTTCGTCCGGCTGCATGTAGATTTTCTTGGCTCCGTAGGCAATGAACGGCAGGATGGTCACGGTACTGTCATTATCGGCATCCAGCGGGACGTTATCCGGCACGGTGTCCAAGTCCTCCGATACGCTGGCCAGCATGGAGTTGATTTCGGAATCGTTGAACCCGGTAAGTTCCAAATCAATCTGCCCATCCAGTTCGCGGATGATGGCATTCAGCTCGTCCTCATCCATGTTGGAGAGTTCGGCAATCTTATTGTCAGCCACCATGTCTGCCCATTCGGCGGCTTCGTTCTCGTAGTCCTGATAATCGACAGGCACTTCCTCCAGCCCGAGCATGCGGGCTGCCAGCAAGCGACCGTGACCTTTCACGACAAAGCCGGAACGGCGGCTGACTACAATAGGATTACGCCACCCCTGATGACGGATGATTTTCGCCAAGGCGATAATCTGGTCTTCCGGGTGGCGGTTCGGGTTGCGGGGATTCTCAATCAGGGAATCCGTGGCAACGACATCGGTATGTGCGCAGAAAATCTTACTCATGCCCAAGGGGGCATGTCAAAAATGAAGCCTAAACAACAAAAAAGCTAGCTTAACAAATCCTCATTAGGATTCTACAATTATTCGTGCGGCAGCACAAACTGTGAACCTAGCCATCCCGACATTGGTGTTTTAAAAATGGAATCCTTTAGCATTTCTGCAATCTGGTTTTTATTTAATGGAATTAGACGGTCTATGGCAAGTGTTCCATTATTAAAGCCTTTCGCCTCTTCCCATTTCATGAATAATTCATCAGCAGCATTTTCCTCTAATGCGATGTAAGTATCTTGTTGTTTGCCTTCTTTTGATTTGCTTGTGATACAAATTACTTTCCACCCTTTATCGTTTAAGGGAGGGTACAGGAAATTAGAACATGAAGATGCTGCGCTAAAAACGATGCCGTCCGTATTTGCTCCAAAATGAGAATCTTTAATTTTCATAACGCGAGAGGGACATCCCTTCAGAAACAAAAAATCGCTTAAAATTATATCTACTTCCATGACCTTTGCAAAATATCATTTTTTCTCTACTTAGTCAATATACTGCGTTCATTTTGTAGCAATCATTACTCTCCTCCCACCAATTTCAGCATAATTGCCCCACAGACCTGCATGGCTTCGCAATCGAGGTAGTGGTTATCACGGTCGCCTATCTGCTTCCAGACCCAATGCCCATTATCGAACTTGCGGCATTCGGATTCCAGCATGTCGAGGTAATCCTGGGGCGCATCGCCGGGGATTTCCCAAAGCGGTGCGGAGGTGTTGCGCCGGAGCCGGAAGAGCGCATCCTTGACGTTCAGGTTGCTCCAGAAGTACATCTCAGCCACCTTCTGATGTCCGAGATTCACCCGGCGCTTTGGAGAGTAGAATCGTTCCACCTGCTTGCCATCTTTCTGGCGGTGGGTAAAGGTGGCCCTTTTATCGCCCATGAGGGCAGTCCAGCCATGCTCAGCACAATGCCCGTACACTTCGTAGCTCTGATAGCCGCTGTCGATGAACACCAGATTATTCTGCACTCCGAAACGAGCGGCAAGCACGGCAATGTCATCCCATGAGTGCAGCTTGTCGCAGTACATCAAGCGAGAGCTGCCATCCAGCGCCCAGGCACGTACTACCGCATAGAAACACTCGCGCTGAACGTCTACCGTCAGGAAACGCAACGGCACACCGCCGATGTTACCCTCGTCTGCCCAGAAGTCACCCAGGCGATAGTCAGAAAGCGGAGTCTCCACATGGAAATCCTCGTGAAACTCGTTCCATGCCTGGGCAAGACGTTTCTGGTAGAACTGCTGCAGCTGGGTGTAATCGCCTTTCCGTGCGGCTGTCTTAGCACGGAGGTAAAGCTCAGCCAACATGCCCCAGCTCATCGTGGCGAGCGCATTCCAATGGAAGCCTACATACTCCGTAGCCGCTTTCGGATTCTGCGGGACAAAACGTGACCGGGCATTGAGGTCGCGCCGAATATCGTCCCTGTCCTCAAACATCGCCTGACAATGAGCGCAGCGCATGTAAGTCGTAGCCCGAACCTTGCGGAAGTCGTAATTACCCTCGACATCCTTGCAATCGCTTCCCCATTCCACGCATGACCAAGAATACGCCTGTTCCTTGCCACAATGCGGACAGGTAAACATCCATTCGCGCTGGTCAGTTGTCTCGAACTTGTTGTGCGTATCATCTCCGGCAAATCCTCCCTGAGAACAGAAGATGCACTTGCCAAGCCATCCGAATGCGGTTGTTCGAGCTTCGGCTTCTGCCATGTGCCCCTGTGGCCAGCGCCAAGTCTCGTCACCAATCAGCCAGCGGATAGAACGACGTTGCAGGTTGCTCTTGTTGTAAGCTCCGGCTACCCAGAGCGTCATGCCGTTGGCAAAGTGAATGGTAGTGTTACGCAGCTTGTACTTGTCTGCCGGGTACAGAGCTTTGACAGGCTGACAGCAATCGAACAACTTGCGGAGTCGACCCTCGGCTTGGTCGCGGGCATCATCATCGTTCTGATCCAGCCAGAGTGTGGGGCCAGGCAGATTCGAGATGATGTAGCACGAGGCAATTTCAATCGCCGTAGACTTTGAACTCTGCACCGCTGCAATAATGCTCACGACTCGGGTGCGGGGATTCACCATTTCCTGCATAACCTCAGCCAGCATCGGGGAGTTGGCAACACGAAAACGTCCGGGTATGGGCGAGTATGGAATGTTTTCGATATGTTCCTCAGCCCACATCCAGACATCCTTGCGGTCGGGGGGAGTCCACGCTTCACGCCACAGGTCTTCCAGATATTCGGTTTCGGGCATAATCAAGGATTTGTTTGATGGTGTCCGGGGTGAGCATGGTGTCTACCAGACGAATGACCGCCCAGCCCTGCAAGGTGGCAGCCAGATACTTTTCGGCATCGTTCATGAAGCCTCGGGGAGTCAGGTGTCGTCCTCGATTCCATACGCCACCCTCAATTTCAATCAGAAGCCGCGCTTCTTCCCATGCAAAATCAGCACGCCAGCGGCGGCTTTTGTCAAAGCGGTACTCCCGCACCAGCTCAGGGCCACCTATGGCATCCCACAGGGTGGCAAATCGGTTTTCAAGTTCAGAGCTGTTACGTTTGAGTGACACACCCCTTGGGGCTGTGTCAAAATCAGGGAGTCAGGCTATCGCCTTTTCCCTCGTGAAGCTCCTGCAGAACAGCATCAATCGCAGCTGATAGGGCTTCCTGAATACTCGGAGCGTCCAACCCAACCAGCTGAGGCGGCATCTCTTTTTCAAACTTGGCTCGCAACAGGTTGACCACGCGCCCGCATCGGCTCAGCCATGCTTCGCGCACCATGTCCTTGCGGATGTATTCACCTTTGCGAACCGACAAGCGAAACTCCCGCTCGTTGACCTCGGCCAGCAGCTTACGGACTTTCAGACCCTCTTCATCTCCGGGAGAACTGCCGTCCAGATGGTGGTCATGCAGGAACTTCCGCCATGCCACCACATCGTGTTTGCCGTTTGATTTAGGTTCCGGGGCATCCGGCATCTTGCGCCAGTTGCCAATGCTCCGGCGTGATACCCCCAACGCAGCCGCCAAATCCACCACGGTGCTGACCTCGGTGATATTAGGGTCACCGCCTTGCTCCGCGCTGTACGCGATAGTTTGCAGAAGCTCTACCTCCGATTTGGTGAGCGGCTTCTTG
>JAFYWX010000049.1 GCA_017546445.1 Akkermansia sp.
AGCGGAATTCTAAAGCCCGTGAAACGGGCGGCCTATCAATAGCGAGGCGGTGGAGCGCACCGTGCGTCAGCATGGTGCGCGTAACCCCTCGTAAAGAAAAATAAGGAATAGGAACCCGTGGAACGGGTGACAGAGAGGGGTGCAATATATGCGCCTTAATTTCAATATAGATTCTCAAAGAAAGAATAGCTATTTGTTCGTCCTGACACGATTTTAAGCCACGCGTTCTGTCACCCGTTTCACGGGTTCTAATGACTTTTTACGCTAAAACGAGTGGTTTCGCGGCTGACGCCGCTGCACCACTCGCTATTGTTATGTCGCCCGTTTCACGGGCTCAATGTTCCGCTCGCTGACGCGAGCCCGCTGCTCGACAAACTCCCATTTGACGCAGCATTCTTTGGGACACATGTGGAAAAATTCTGCACAACCGTGCGGAATTCCTGGATGGTGCGTCGTTCGTCAATTCCCGAGCACGCTCAGGTCGGTGCCGTCCGGGATTTCAACCAGTTTGATGCGACCGCTTGTACCGTGAACGACTTCAATGGATGATTTAGTCACCCCGAGAGCCTTGGCCAGGAAGAGGACGATTTCCTTATTGGCCTTGCCTTCCACGGGCGGTGCAGCAATTTTGACCTTGAGTACGCGGCCTATCTGGGGATAATCATCCTCCCAGCCGAGGATTTCGTTTTTCTTGGCACCAGGGGTAACTTTGAGGGCGAGTTTCATGACTGGGAATCGAGAAGGGAGGCGAGGGCCGGGAGGCGGTGAAGTGTTTTGCCGAGCTTGGCGGCATCTGCCTCTGTGGGCAGGTCGCGGCGGGTGTGAATGCCCTCCGTAAGGAGGAAGGGAACCAGGACAACGTGCTTTGCCTGCATGCGGCTCAGCACGTCCCTGGCTTCGGGGGACTGGTGGAAATAGCCCAGCGCAACCTCTGTGCCGGGCAGCAGTTCTCTGAGGCGTCGGCAGAAAAGGGCGGGCTCCGGCGGCGGCTCCGGCAGGCTGGAATCATGCGCCACGACCAGTACGCCCGTTTCCTTGTTCAGCTGCGGCTGGATGGCGCGTGCGGCGGTTTCTGCCAGCCAGGGGGAGGCTCCCAGCACAGGCTGGAAGAAGAGCTGGGGCTTGCGCGCGGCAGTGCTGTAGGCGCGCTCCAGTCCTTCCACAACCTTGCGGCCGCTGCTGGTGCCGCTGAGCATGAACATGGGATACACCAGAACCGGGGCTCCGCTGGGGGGCAGGGTACTGCCGTTCAGGTTGCCCAGGTGGCAGCGGTAGACCCGGCTTCCCGGCATGCGGATGCCGGGCGGGTTTAGTTTCATGCCTGCTTCATTGTAGCTGATGATGAGGTAATTGCGTTTCCATTTCCAATGGTAGCAGTACACCAGGACGATGAAGAAGATAACGGCGCCCTGGGCCAGGGCAAAATGGAAATAGATAAGCCCGCGGAGATGGCTATGCATCTCCGCGGGCAAGGAGTTATCATCCAGGCGTGCACCGCAATCCACGGAGCCCCACACAGCAGCTGCAAACACAGCAGCGCAGAGCAGAAGCAGGGAGTGGAACAGGCAGCGGTTCACGCTGGTCAGTTGCTGTATTTACACCCCTGCGGCTTCGTCTGCTTCCTGCAGCTCCTTGCGCAGGTCGCCGCGGCTGTCGAAGTAGAGCACCACGGGGGAAGCGATGAAGATGGAGGAGTAGGTGCCGATGAAGATACCCATCAGCATGGTGATGGAGAAGTCCCACATGGAGGGGCCACCCAGAGCCAGCAGGGCGATGAGGGCTGCGATGGTGGAACCGGAGGTGAGCAGCGTACGGGAGAGCGTGGAGTTGATGGCATCATTCATGATGTCAATCAGCTTCTCACCCGGTTCGGCCAGGCGCAGGTGCTCGCGGATACGGTCGTAAATAACGATGGTATCGTTAATGGAGTAACCAGCCACGGTGAGGAAGGCGCCGATGTGGATGATGCTCAGCTCCGTACCCATGGCAATCACCACGATGATGATGGCCAGCACGTCGTGCAGGGTGGAGAAGAAGGCACCCACGGCGAAGGACCATTCGAAGCGGATGGCCAGGTAGATGGTGATGCCGAGCATGCCGGCAGCCAATGCGATGAGGGCTGTCTTGAAGAATGCGGAACCGAGGGAGGCGCTTACTTCTTCAATGGAAGGAGCCTGCAGTTCGCTCACGCCGGGCACGTTGGCGCGCAGCTCGGTGTCGATGCGCTGGGCTTCATCCTTGTTGGCGCAGCGGATCTTGATGCTGGTGTCGGTGGCAGAGGTGAACTGCTGGGTGGTGGCCTTCTTGGAGAGCTGCATGCTTTCCACGTAGTTTTCAAGCTGCTTGTATTCCAGCTTGGAGTCAGCGGGTACCACGTAGGTGGAGGTGGAACCGCCCATGAAGTCTACGCCCAAGGCGCCTTCGCCACGGCCGAACACGGCATAGGCAAGACCTGCCAGCAGCAGGAGGGAAGAGCCAATCATGGCGTGCTTGCGGTACTTCATGAAGTTGAAGGTCTTGCCCTGGAAGGGGGCGCGGGCGAATTCAAATTCCTTCAGCAGGCCCAGGTGTTCTGCCCAGAAGAAGAGTACGCGGGTTACCACCACAGCGCCGATAAGGGATGTAATGATACCCACGCTGGTGGTTACGGCAAAGCCTTTAATAGAACCACTTGCAATCCAGAAAAGGATGACTGCGGTGATAAGGGAGGTGATGTTGGAGTCCCAGATGGCGGAGAATGCCTTCTCGTATGCCTGGCGCAGGCATACCAGGAAGGGGCGCCCGGCGTTGCGCTCTTCGCGCATGCGTTCGTAGATGAGCACGTTGGCGTCCACGGCCACACCCATGGTCAGCACGATACCGGCGATACCCGGCAGCGTGAGCACGAAGCCGAACAGACTCATCAGGCCCAGCAGGGCAATGGCGTTGAAGGTAAGACCCACCATGGCCACCATGCCGGCGCTGCGGTAGTACCAATAGCAGAAGAGGAATACACCCAGCAGACCCACGGCACCGGCGATGCCGCTCTGCTCCAGAGCGCTCTGACCCAGCTGGGCAGATACGTCCTTTCGGCCTTCCACCTTCAAATCGCTGGAAAGCGGGTTGGCCAGGGCCTTGGAAATATCCTCGGGCTCGCCCTTGCCGTTCAGGCCGCTGATGTTGAAGTCCTTGTGGAGTACGGCCTGCACTACGGGGGCGCACTTGATCTGGTTGTTCAGCACCACGGCCAGGCGGTCGCGGCCAATCTGCATGCTGCCGGTCAGGCGGCCCATGCGGTCTGCGCCGGTGCGGTTCAGCACCACATCCACATACCCCTTGCGCACATAGTCGGGCTGGGCGCGGGATACTTCCTTACCGGTGATGTACACATCCTTCTGCATGGCAGCATAGGGCTTCTGCAGCACCATGTATTCCACCACGGGGCGGCCGTGCTTGTTCACTTCAGGCAGGCCGGTTTCCTCGTTGATGTGCGGGTAGGCAAGAATCATGTAGTCATTCAGACCAAACTTGCTGGGAATACGGGGCAGGGCAGGCTTGCGGGCCTTGGTGTTGCCTGCGGCCACTTCGGCCTCATAGGCCTGCAGCTTAGTTTCGTAAGCTGCAATGGCTTCCTGGGTGTCTAAGTCAGCAATAACACGGTCGGTTTCGGGGTAGACGGCCAGAAGCTCCAGCTTGGCCATCTTGGTGAGCATCTTCACCATGGCGTCCAGCTTCTCCTTGTTCTTCTCAGGGTCGCTGTCCTGCTGGGGAATCTGGATAAGCACCTTGTTGCCGGAGTGCAGAATCTGCACTTCGCTGGTGCCGGTGGCGTTCAGACGCTCGTTGAGGATATCGCAGGCCTGCTGCATGTCCTCCGGGGTGGGCGGTGCCATCTGGCCGTGGTCATCCAGCTTGGGCTGCACCTCGAGGGTGAGCTCCACGCCGCCGCGGATGTCGATACCGTAGTGCATGCCGTTGAGGAACAGGGAGAGCAGCGAGAACGAGCACAGACCAATGATGAAGAATGTGCCTGCGTTGCGCTTTACCTTGTCCTCCTCAGCAGCGAGGTACCAGAAAAACAGCACGATGAGCAGAATGCCCGTGATGAAATAGAATGCCGGTGTGTGAATGAGGCTCTGTAAGAACTGGAACATGATGCTAATAGGTGAACCGCACCATTCTGCCAGTTTTTTGCGCTGCGTCAAGCTTGCATGGCGTCATTTTGTACGCGTGCGCGTATGCAGGTGCGTCTTTTGCGCCGCATGGCAGCGTGTCAGTTGACGATTCCACATGTGTCCCAAAGATTGCTGCGCCAAATGGGAGTTTGTGAAAGTACGAATGGCGAAGTGGGAAGTACGAAGTTTTGAAGTCAGGCGGGCGTAAGCCCGCGGAATTTTGAGCCCGGAGGGCGGCAGCTGGTAGTCCAGGGTGCAGCCGCGTCAGCGGCGGAACCCTGGGTAACAAGTAAAATATTTACCAGAACCCCGAGCGCAGCGAGTGGGTGGCAGGAACTATGGCTTAATATGTTAGCCGCGATTTCTGCCACCCACTCACTTTGTTCGGGGTTCGGTTTGTTTGATTAGCTAACCCCGGGTTCCGCCGCATTTGCGGCTCCACCCGGGGCTATTGGCTACCGCCCTCCGGGCTCAGAATTCCGCGAGCCTAAGGCTCGCAATCAGCCCCCACAAATCGCTTTAGCGGATAAAGAGGGGGCAGGCTCCAAAACGGTGTTGATAATGCAGTCAATTGTGAAATCTTTGGGACACATGTGTGACGATTCTGCATTTTTAATTATTCCCTTGCAATCAGCATGCCCCATGGTAGAATACCGGTATGTCGCTCATAACCTTGCTGCTGGGTATATTTTCCACCGTGGCGCCGCTTATCGGGATTTCGGTGCCGGAGCCGGAACCGGCTGCTGCGGTGCTGCCGGTGCATGAGTTGGTGCTTGAGCCTTGTGAGGAGCGCGAGCTCGATGCCCGCGAGGAGGAGCGTATGATGGCGGCTATTCAATACCGTTGTGAGTGGGTGGGCCTGCGTGGTGTGCAGGTTCGCCGTGATGGGCGCCGGTTCCTGGTGCGGGTGGAAAGCGGCCTTATCAAGAGTATGGAGGAATATACGGAAACGTTGGATAGGCTGGAGTCTGTTCTCAATGAGCGCACCAGTATGCAGCTGCTTCGTGTTCACCCGGATGCCGATACGCTGGTGATGGATGGCGAGTTGCAGGAAATGCTGGAGGAGTATGAAGTCTCCATGGTGGCCTATGAGGAGTCTGGCGGTGAGGATGCTCAGCCGCCCGCGGTGCCGCAACTGCCGCGCCACTTGCGCGTGCCGGATTTCATGCTGGCGGAGAGTGCCGTGGTTTCAGCAGAGGACGGTAGCGCGCATTATGAATATCTGGTCGTGCAGCGGCCTGAGGTGGCGGCAGAGGATGAAATGCTGGTGACAGAGCAGGACGTGGACCGTGCTTCATTGAATTCTCAGCGTCCCAGTGTTGATTTTACCCTCACCCCGCGCGGGGCCGAAACCCTCACCCGCCTGACCCGCAGCATGAAGCTGGGGAAGGACCGCCTGGCCATTCTGCTGAATGGTGTGGTGGTGAGCGCACCGGTGGTGCATGCAGAGCTGGGAGGCCAGTTCTTCATCTCCGGCCTGAGCGTAGAGCAGTGCCAATCCGTGGCTGATAGTCTGGTGATGCCGCTGCCGGTGAAGGTGCGCGTTATTTCCCGTCGCCGTGCGGAATAAGTTTCCGGGCGGAACGCGGTTCCACCGGGCTGTATTATCTTGGCTGCGCCGGGTGTTTCGTGTACAAAGTCGGCATGGGATTTACAACTGCCGCAACCATTCTGACCACTGCCGCCACGGTGGCGGGAAAAGCCATGGAGGCCTCTGCCGAGCGCAAACAGGCCCGCGAATCCAAAGCTGCTGCCGAAGAACGCCGCCGCCTGGCCGAGAACCAGGCCGGCGCCATTACCCGAACCGCTCTGGAAAATAACCGACGAGAGCAGCGCAACGCGCAATCTGCCCTGGCCACAGCCCGTGCAGATGCCGCTGCCTCCGGCATTTCCGGCTCCGGCTCTGCCGCTGTGCGTGAGCTCGACCTTGCCACCCGCCTGGAGGATGATATCAACAACCGCACCAATGCCGCCCTGCAGGAGGCCAATACCATCCGCAGCCAGGGTGCCTATGATGCCAACGACCTGCAGGTGCAATCCAGCCAGGCACGCCTGCGTGGCAAGGGTGCCTGGCTGGGGGCTGCGGGGGGATTATTCCGGGGCCTCAGCTCTGTGGATGGGAGCTCCTCCCGCTCAGGCAGTTCAGGTAGTAATGCAGCGCAAGCTTGAGCACTGAGGTGCGGTCAATCTCGCGCTGCCGGGCAAATTCCTCCAGTCGCTTGA
>JAFYWX010000077.1 GCA_017546445.1 Akkermansia sp.
ACAATGGAGTTGGTTGTAGGACTTCACGCCCAGGGCATCGTAGTAATACTGGCCGTAGTCGATGGAAAGGTAGCGCATCATCTCCTCTTCCTGCTCCCGGGGAATCATGTAGACGAGACAGGGAACGCGCAGCTGCTTGCATGCTACGGCGTAGTCGGAATTGAGTAGCACGCGCCCCTCTTCGTCACTCACCACGGAACCCCAGCCGCCATAACGCATGATAAGCCCGCTCATGCCGTTAATGATAAGAGCATTGGCATTGCGCTTGAACTGGATGCGCTCGGGTTCCAAATAACAGTATGTCTCGGGTTCGAGTTCGCAATCGTCCAGATTCAGCGTGACCGGAGTCTTGTTGGTTTCGATGCTGTTGTGGAAAAGGTTGAAGCGGATTTCATCGGTGCGGGTAATACCCTGCAAGCGGATAGCCGGACAATGGGTTAGCCCGATAGCTTTCATGGCGCGGGTTCGCTGGTGTCCTGCAGTCAGGATGCCATTCTCGCCGTTGATGATGACCGGCTTAATCACACCAAACTTCCGCAGGCTCTCCTGCAGAAGCACGAATTTCTCCTCGTCCAGATGGCGAGGGTTATAATCCGCAGGTTTCAACTGTGCCAGCGGATAGTTCGGTATGAATTCAGCTTTCATGAGAGTCGTTGCGGAAATTGGAATCGCCGAACTCCATGAGTTCAAGGGCAAGCCCATTGTAGTTACCATGAACGGAGCTGTATTCCTTCAGCAGTCGCTCGAATCGCTCGGCTTCGTCCGGCTGCATGTAGATTTTCTTGGCACCGTAGGCAATGAACGGCAGGATGGTCACGGTGCTGTCATTGTCTGCATCCAGCGGAACATTGTCCGGCACGGCATCCAAGTCTTCCGATACGCTGGCCAGCATGGCGTTGATTTCAGAGTCTGAGAAGCCGGTAAGATCCAAATCAATCTGGCCATCCAGTTCACGGATGATAGCATTCAGCTCGTCCTCATCCATGTTGGAGAGTTCGGCAATCTTGTTGTCAGCCACCATGTCAGCCCATTCGGCGGCTTCGTTCTCGTAGTCCTGATAATCGACAGGCACTTCCTCCAGCCCAAGCATGCGAGCTGCAAGCAAACGACCGTGACCTTTCACGACAAAGCCGGAACGACGGCTGACAACAATAGGATTGCGCCACCCCTGATGACGGATGATTTTCGCCAAGGCGATAATTTGGTCTTCCGGGTGGCGGTTCGGGTTGCGGGGATTCTCAATCAGGGAATCCGTAGCAACAACATCAGTATGTGCGCAGTAAATCTTACTCATGCCCATAGGGGCATGTCAAAAATCACTCGCTTTTGCATTCTCCTCCCACCAATTTCAGCATAATCGCCCCGCATACCTGCATGGCTTCGCAGTCGAGGTAGTGATTATCACGGTCGCCTATCTGCTTCCAGACCCAATGGCCATTATCGAACTTGCGGCATTCGGATTCCAGCATATCGAGGTAATCCAGGGGCGCATCGCTGGGGATTTCCCAGAGCGGTGCCGAGGTGTTGCGCCGGAGCCGGAAGAGCGCATCCTTGACGTTCAGGTTGCTCCAGAAATACATCTCAGCCACCTTCTGATGCCCGAGATTCACCCGGCGCTTCGGGGAGTAGAATCGTTCCACCTGCTTGCCATCTTTCTGGCGGTGGGTAAAGGTGGCTCGTTTATCGCCCATGAGGGCAGTCCAGCCATGCTCAGCACAATGCCCGTACACTTCGTAGCTCTGATAACCGCAGTCGATGAACACCAGATTGTTCTGGACTCCAAAGCGAGCAGCAAGTGCAGCAATGTCATCCCACGAGTGCAGCTTGTCACAGTACATCAGGCGGGAGCTTCCATCCAGCCCCCAGGCACGTACCACCGCATAGAAGCACTCGCGCTGAACGTCCACCGTCAGGAAGCGCAACGGAACGCCTCCAATGTTGCCCTCATCTGCCCAAAAGTCACCCAGGCGATAGTCGGATAGCGGAGTTTCCACATGGAAATCCTCGTGAAACTCATTCCATGCCTCGGCAAGTCGTTTCTGGTAGAACTGCTGCAGCTGGGTGTAATCACCTTTCCGGGCTGCGGTCTTGGCGCGGAGGTAAAGCTCTGCCAACATACCCCAACTCATCGTGGCGAGCGCATTCCAATGGAAGCCCACATACTCCGTGGCCGCATTCGGATTCTGCGGAACAAAACGTGACCGGGCATTGAGGTCGCGCCGGACATCGTCCCTGTCCTCAAACATTGCCTGACAATGAGCGCAGCGCATGTAAGTCGTAGCCCTCACCTTGCGGAAGTCGTAGTTACCCTCAGCATCCTTGCAATCGCTTCCCCATTCCACACATGACCATGAATACGCCTGTTCCTTGCCGCAATGCGGACAGGTGAACATCCACTCGCGCTGGTCGGTCGTCTCGAACTTGTTGTGCGTATCGTCCCCGGCGAACCCTCCCTGCGAACAGAAGATGCACTTGCCCAGCCAACCGAATGCGGTCGTTCGAGCTTCGGCTTCTGCCATGTGGCCCTGTGGCCAGCGCCAAGTCTCGTCACCAATCAGCCAGCGGATGGAACGGCGTTGCAGGTTGCTCTTGTTGTAAGCTCCGGCTACCCAGAGTGTCATGCCGTTGGCAAAGTGGATAGTAGTGTTACGCAGCTTGTACTTGTCTGCCGGGTATAGGGCTTTGACTGGCTGACAGCAATCGAATAACTTACGGAGTCGCCCCTCGGCTTGGTCGCGAGCATCATCATCGTTCTGATCCAGCCAGAGTGTGGGGCCAGGCAGATTCGAAATGATGTAGCACGAGGCAATCTCAATCGCCGTTGACTTGGAACTCTGTACCGCTGCAATAATGCTCACGACTCGGGTGCGGGGATTTACCATTTCCTGCATGACCTCAGCCAACATCGGGGAGTTGGCAACACGAAAACGTCCGGGTATGGGCGAGTATGGTATGTTTTCGATATGTTCCTCTGCCCACATCCAGACATCCTTGCGGTCGGGTGGAGTCCATGCTTCACGCCACAGGTCTTCCAGATATTCGGTTTCGGGCATAATCAAGGATTTGTTTGATGGTGTCCGGGGTAAGCATGGAGTCTACCAAACGAATAACCGCCCAGCCCTGCAAGGTGGCAGCCAGATACTTTTCTGCATCGTTCATGAAGCCTCGGGGTGTCAGATGTCGTCCCCGATTCCATACGCCACCCTCAATCTCAATCAGAAGCTGCGCTTCTTCCCATGCAAAATCAGCCCGCCAGCGGCGGCTTTTGTCAAATCGGTACTCACGCACCAGCTCTGGGCCACCTATGGCATCCCACAGGGTGGCAAATCGGTTTTCAAGTTCAGAGCTGTTACGTTTGAGTGACACACCCCTTGGGGCTGCGTCAAAATCAGGGAGTCAGACTGTCGCCTTTTCCTTCGTGAAGCTCCTGCAGAACAGCATCAATCGCAGCCGATAGGGCTTCCTGTATGCTCGGTGCATCCAGCCCTACCAGCTGAGGCGGCATCTCTTTTTCAAACTTGGCTCGCAGCAGGTTCACCACGCGCCCACAGCGGCTCAGCCATGCTTCGCGCACCATATCCTTACGGATGTATTCGCCTTTGCGAACCGATAAGCGGAACTCCCGCTCATTGACTTCGGCCAGCAGCTTACGGACTTTCAGGCCTTCTTCATCTCCGGGAGAACTGCCGTCCAGATGGTGGTCATGCAGGAACTTGCGCCATGCCACCACATCGTGCTTGCCGTTGGATTTCGGTTCCGGGGCATCCGGCATCTTGCGCCAGTTACCGATGCTCCGGCGTGATACCCCCAACGCAGCCGCCAAATCCACCACGGTGCTGACCTCGGTGATATTAGGGTCACCGCCTTGCTCCGCGCTGTACGCGATAGTTTGCAGAAGCTCTACCTCCGATTTGGTGAGCGGCTTCTTG